>NZ_SMKS01000080.1:0-23475 GCF_004348435.1 Saccharopolyspora terrae
GGGTTCGGGTGGGGTTGATTGTGCGGTTTCGTCCGTTGTGACCAGGTGCTTTGCGGAGGTCGTGCGGCGAGCGGTTAACGTTCCCGGCGAGGAGGTGCGCGGTGTTGCGTGTGCAGGGGAGTTTGTCCCGGCAGCTGCTGAGCTGGCAGTTGCTGATCATCCTCGTGCTGCTCGGCACCGTCGCCGTGTACTCCGTCGCCCAGAGCGACGTCGCGTTCCGGGCCAGCGAGGGGCGCAAGATGCTCTCGGTCGCCGAGGACCTGGCGGCCACCGAAACCGTCCGGGCGAGCCTGGCCGACCCCTACCGGAGGGACGCGCTCCCGATCCTCGCCGAGAGCGCGCGCAGCCTGTCCGGGGCCGACCAGGTGATCATCGCCGACGCCCGCGGCAAGGTGCTGACCTCGCCCGATCCGGGTCAGCGCGGGCAGCCGCTGCCGCTGGGCGAGTCGAGCGTGCTGCGCGGTTCGGCGTGGGTCGGCGAGGTCTCCGCGGACGGCACCGACACACTCGTGGCGCACGTTCCGGTCATCGCCAACGACGCGCGGCTCGTCGGCGTCGTCGCGGCCGGCCGCAACACCCCCGACCTGCTGCAGGGGCTGCGCGAAGCCCCGGAGAACCCCCTCGCCCTGCTGGCCTTCGCCGCGTTCCTGGGCATCGCCGGGTCGGTGCTGCTGGCCCGGCGGGTCAAGCGCCAGACGCTGGGGCTGGAGCCGCAGGAGATCACCCGGCTCGTCGAGCACCGCGAAGCGCTGCTGCACGGGGTGCGCGAGGGCGTGGTCGGCGTGGACGAGCAGAACCGGATCACGCTGGTCAACGACCAGGCGCTGCGCCTGCTGTCGCTGCCGCAGGACTGCCTCGGCCACGACATCGATTCCCTCGAGCTCGGCGACCGCGCCCGCGACGTGCTCACCGGGCGGTCCGACGGCGTGGACCAGATCGTGCTGCGCAAGGGCCGGGTCGTGGTGCTCAACCGGATGCCGATCTCCACCGTCGGCGCGGTGGTGACCATGCGCGACCGCACCGAACTGGTCGACCTGCAGCGCGAGCTCGCCGTCCACCGCGACACCACCGACACGCTGCGCGCCCAGGCCCACGAGTTCTCCAACCGCCTGCACACCATCTCCGGGCTGGTGGAGCTCGGCGAGTACGACGAGCTGCAGCGCTACGTGCAGCGCATCAGCCACCACAGCGAGCAGTGGCACGCCGAGGTCACCGCCCGCGTGCAGGATCCGGCCACGGCCGCGCTGCTGATCGCCAAGTCGAGCCTGGCCGCCGAGCGCGGCGTGGGGCTGCGGCTCAACGAGGGCGGGTTCCTCGGCGAGATCGACGAGGAGCTGTCCGCCGACGTGGTGACCGTGCTCGGCAACTTCATCGACAACGCCCTCGACGCGCTGGAGTCCACGCGCGACGCGTGGATCGAGGTGGAGCTGCGGCAGAGCGACGAGATCACCGTCGTGGTGCGCGATTCCGGCCCGGGCGTGGCTCCGGAGATCGTCGAGGAGGTGTTCCGGCACGGCTTCACCACCAAGGCCGCGCGCGGTGGTGAGCGCGGGCTGGGCCTGGCGCTGACCAGGCAGATCTGCCGCAGGCGCGGCGGATCGGTGGAGGTGCACAACGCCGACGGCGCGGTGTTCACCGCGCGGCTGCCGTGGGAGGGAGCATGATCAGAGTTCTGGTGGTCGACGACGACTTCATGGTCGCCAAGGTCCACAGCGGGTACGTCTCGCGGGTGGACGGCTTCGAGGTCGTCGGCGTCGCGCACACCGGGGCCGACGCGGTCGTCGCCGCCGACGAGCTGCGCCCGGACCTGGTGCTGCTGGACATCTACCTGCCCGACATCGACGGCATGTCGGTGCTGCGCCAGCTGCGCGGACGTCCGTCCGCCGACCCGGACGTCATCGTGATCACCGCTGCGCGCGACCTGGACACCGTCCGGGGCGCGATCCACGGCGGCGCGCTGCACTACCTGATCAAACCGTTCAGCTACGAGGCCCTGCGGGAACGCCTGGAGAGCTTCCGGTCGCTGCACCGCGCCCTCGCCGACCTCCCCGGCGACGCGCCCACCGCCCAGCAGGACGTCGACCGCCTCTTCGGCACCCGCACCCGGAGCGCCACGCCGCCGAAGGGGCTCTCCTCCGAAACCTCGCGCGTGGTCGAGAACATCCTCCGCGAGCGCTCCGCCGCCGGCGGCGACCTCTCCGCCACCGAGTGCGCCGACGCCACCGAGATCTCCAGGGTCAGCGCTCGCAAGTACCTGGAGCACTTCGTCGAGTCCGGCCGAGCCGAAGTGCGCCTCCGCTACGGAGGAACAGGCCGCCCAGAACGCCGCTACCGCTGGCTCTGACACCCCACCGAGGTCACCGATTTCAGTGGAATTCCGGTCCCTGGTTTCCACTGAAATCGGGTACCGGACTTCCGCTGAAACCCGGTACCCGACTTCCACTGAAATCGGGTGGCGGAGTTCCACTGAAATCGGGGACTCCGGTCGGGGACGGGTTTCGTCTAGTGGGCGGAGAAGGTGACCGGGAGGGAGGTGAGGCCTCGCATCAGGACTGAGGGGCGCCAGGTGAGGTCTTCCGGGTGGACGCCCAGGTTCGTGTCCGGGAGGCGGTCGAGGAGGACCTCGATGCCCGTGGTGGTGATGGTCCGGGCGATCTCCTGGGCCGGGTAGGGGCAGCCGTGCTCACCGTGGCTGAACGACAGGTGCGCGTGGTTGCCGGTGGCGCCCTCGTGGCCGTGCGGCCGGACCTGCGGATCGGCGTTGGCCGCCGCCAGCCCCAGGACCAGCAGATCTCCCTCCCGGATGGGTTTCCCGCCGAGCTGGATGTCCTGAGTCGCCCAGCGGCCCACGTGGTTCTGGATCGGGGTGTCCTCCCACAGGACCTCGTTGAGCGCGTGCCCGACGCTGCTGCGCCCGCCCGCGAGGTCGACGGCGAAGCGGCGTTCGGTGAGCATCAGCCGCAGCGCGTTGCCCATCCAGTCCGATGTGGTCAGGTGCGCCTTGCCGAGGGTGATGAACAGGTCCGCGGCGATCTCGTCCTCGGTGAAGCCGATCGGGTGCTTCACCAGGTGGGACACCAGGTCGCCGGTCGGTCTCGCGCGTCGCTCGCGGACCAGCCGCAGCATGCGGGCGACCGTGCGCTCGTGCGCGCGCACCGCTTCCTCGCCCTCCTGCCCGGACAGCGCGACGTCGTGGGTGAGCATCGGGGCCTCGTCGTCAGCGAGCCCGTAGATCTTGGCCATCGCCAGCAGCGGGATCTGGTGGGTGTACTCCACGACGAGGTCGGCGAAGCCGCGACCGGCGAACCGGTCGATCAGGGTGTCGCAGATCCGCTCCACCGCCGCGGCGAGCTCGAACGAGTCCACTGTGTCCAGTGCTTCGCGCACGACGGCGCCGCGCGTGCGGTGCTCCTCGACGTCGGCCAGCAGCGCCGACGGCCGGGGTTCGACGTAGGCGCGCAGCGACCAGTTCTCCGGGACGATGTGCCAGCGGTTCCAGCGCCGCGGATCACGGCCGAACAGCTCGGGATTACCCACCACGTAGTGCAGTTCGCGGTATCCGAGCACGCACCAGGCCGGGACGCCGCCCTCCAGCTGCACGGGCGCCACCGGGCCGTGGTCGCGGCGCAGCTGCCGGTACACCGCGGCCGGGTCGCGGTGGAAACGCGCGCCGTAGAAGGGGGTCGTGCTCACGTGCGGGTCCATCACAGGCCCCGGGCCAGCGACATCTCGTGCAGGTGCTCCACCAGTCGCACCAGCACCTCCTGGCTGGACTCCCGGTCCCGGGCGTCGCAGTCGAGCATCGGCACCTCGTCGGGCAGGTCCAGCGCGTCGCGCACCTGCTCCAGACCGTGCTTGGGAACGCCGAAGTTGTTGCGCGCCACCACGAACGGCGTTCCCTGCTCCTCCAGCCGGTCGATGGCGTACCAGCAGTCGGCGATGCGGCGGGAGTCCACCAGCACGACCGCGCCGAGGCAGCCGCTGAACAGCTGGTCCCAGATGAACCAGAACCGCTCCTGCCCGGGCGCGCCGAACAGGTACAGCACCATCCGCTCGTTGAGCGTGATGCGGCCGAAGTCGAACGCCACCGTCGTGGTGGTCTTGGCGCCCACACCGGCGGTGGAGTCCACGCCGACGCTGGCGGTGGTCATGGTCTCCTCGGTGTTCAGCGGCCGGATCTCGCTGACCGAGCGGACCATGGTGGTCTTGCCGACCGCGAAGCCGCCGATGATGACGATCTTCAAACCGTCGGACGCGGTGCGCCGCAACGGTATTCGGTCAGATGTTGCGAAGTCCAACGAGCACCTGCTTGAGGAAATCGGGAGTCGGGATCTCCGACGGGTCGCGCCGGGCGGAGGGGTGCCGTGCGGTGATCTTGCCCATCGCGTGGAGATCGCCGAGCAGGATGCGCACGACGCTCACCGGGAGCCGGAGTTCGGCGGAGAGCTCGACCACCGCGATCGGTTCGCGGCTGAGCCGCAGGATGGCGGCGTGCTCCGACTGCATGCCCGGGGTCGCTTCGCCCTCGGCGACCACCAGGGTCACCGAGTCGAAGGCGTCGTCGGCGGGACGGGTGCGGCCGCCGGTGACGATGTAGAGCCGGTCCGGGTTCTCGTCGTCGAGCAGCCGCCTGGTCATGAGACCTCGACCCTGTTGGGACTCCGCAGGTGCTCGCCGATCTGCTCGACGAGCTCGTTCATGTTGTGGCCGACGATGCCCACGTCGGTCTCGTCGGAGGCCAGCACCGCCAGGTGAGCGCCGAACCCGGCCTCGACGATGCACAGGACGCCGCCGTAGAACTCGGTCATGGACTGGCGCACTCCCCCGCTGCCGTCGCCGAACTCCACCGACGCGCCGTAGGACAGGCTCTGGATCCCCGAGGCGATGGCCGAGAGCTGGTCGGCCTGGTCGGCGCTCAACCCGGCGGTGTGGCAGAGCTTGAGGCCGTCCTTGGACAGCACCAGCGCGTGTCTGCTGCCGGGGGTGTTCTGCAGCAGGTTCTCCAGCATCCAGTCGAGCTCGCGGGTGTCGATGGTCATCGCGGTTGCGGGACGGCGGGCGGGGTGACCCGCTGTCCCACACCTCCAATCGAGGTCTTCGGGGGCATCATCGGGGTTGTTCGTCCGAAGTGGACGAGTCGTCGCGGCGGGACTTGGAGAACGCGCCGAAGCGCGCGCCCGCGTCCGACCGCTTGCCCTCGGCCTGCCTGGGGGCGGGGGCCGAGCGCACTGAGGCGAGGGTTCGTCCCCGGCGTCGCTTGGGGAGCTCGCCGGGTTCGGTCGATTCGGTCTCGGTGTCGGCGTGGACGTCGAGGGTCGGCTTGGCCGGCTCCTCCGCGTGGGGCTCGGCGTCCTGGCGCGGCTGGGTGATCAGCTTCTGCGGGATCATCACGACCACGCCGGTCCCACCGCGCGCCGAAGCGCGGAAGGACACCGACAGCTCGTGCTTGCGGGCCAGGCAGCCGACCACGGCCAGGCCGAGTCGGCTGCCGGAGATCTCGGCGAGGTCCAGCGGGGTCTCGGACACCGCCTGCTCCGCGCGGGCCAGCGCGGTGTCGCTCATCGCCAGTCCGCTGTCCTCGACGGTGACGACCACACCGCTGTGCACCTCTTCGACGTAGACGTGCACCTCCTCGGTGGGCGGCGAGAACTTGGTGGCGTTGTCCATGATCTCGGCCAGCGCGTGCATCACGCCCTCGGCCGCGTAGCCGACGACGGCGACGGTGCTGGTGGAGTGCAACCGGATTCGCTGGTAGGAGCTGATCCGGCCCATCGCGCCGCGCAGGACGCTCTCGATCACGATCGGTTTGGTCCAGCGCCTGCCGCTGCGCGCTCCGGTGAGCACCGCGATGCTGTCGGCGAGCCGACCGGCCTGCGCGGTGCTGTGGTCGAGCTTGAGCAGGTCGGCGAGAACGCCTTCGGAGTCGTGCTTGCCCTCCATCTCGCGGAGGTCGGCGAGCATCCCGGTGGCCAGCGCTTGAACGCGGCCCGCGGCGTTGGCGCACGTCGACAGCGCGGCGGCGCGCATCTTCTCGCTGGTGGCCAGCTCTTTGGTCATGGCCTTGATGACGCGCCGGTGGGGAACGCTGAAGTCCTGCTTGTGCTCCTTGACCGCCTCCTCGGCGGTGGCTCCGGCGCGCAGCTGCCGGGCCACGCCGGGCAGGGCCTCGCCGGCCAGCCGCACCATGTCGCTGTTCATCCTCGCCGCGGCGAGGCGGTAGTGCCGGGTCATCTGCACGCCGCGCACGGTCCCGGCGACGGCGACCGAGAGCGCGAGGACGAGCAGCGCGCCGATCACGGTGACGTATCCCGCGCCCGCGGGGACTTGGAGGACGGCCCAGAGGAAGATCGCGCCGGAGATGATGAGGGTGAGCACGAACGCGACGACAGCCGGAATCCGGTAAGGGAACTCTCCGTGCGGTTGCAGCTGGGTGTCGGTCGACATCAACGGTTCCTCATCGCCGGATGCGGGGTCGGGCTCGCTTTGGGCACGTTGGTACGCGACGCAGATAGTAACGGAGAGCATACAGCCGATGACTCTCTTTTGGGTGATACTTGCCTCACTGTGGCAACCAGCTCCTCATTCGATCTTCATCCGGAGCCGACCCTGCCGGTTACGCGCGTAGTTTTTTCGGTTTTTTTACAAAAGTGGAGACGCTTTTTCACTCGCCCCGGAACTCCTGCGCCGCCATTCGCAGATCTTTCGCACTACTCCATAGAGGTGACGCTGCGTCACTGCGCTGCGGATTTTTCACCTGATCAGGGCGGGCGCTGATCACTACGCTACGCAGCAGCAAAGTCACTCGCAGACACATTGGCGGACCGACCGATGATCACCAGGACCCTCGACCTGGACCGTCCGAGCGACGCGCGTGTGCACGACTACATGCTCGGCGGCGGCAGCAACTTCGCCGCCGACCGCGCGCTGGCCCGGCGCATCCTCGCCAAGGCGCCCTACGCCAGGCTGGAAGCCCTGGCCGCGCGCAACTGCCTGCGGCGCATGATGCGCACCTGCCTCGACCAGGGCATCCGGCAGTTCCTGGACCTCGGCTCGGGCATCCCCATCGCCGGCAGCCCGCACGAGATCGCCGCCGCGGCCGACCCCGCCGCGCGGGTGGTCTACGTCGACAACGAGCAGATCGCCGCCACCCAGGGGAAGCTGCTGCTCACCGGGAGCGAGACCGCGGCGATGGTGCACGCCGACGTCCGCGATCCGGAATCCGTCCTGGCCGCCGAGGAGACGCGGCGGCTGCTGGACTTCGACCAGCCGGTGGCCGTGCTGATGCTCGGCGTGCTGCACCAGTTCGGCGGGCACCACCAGCCGGCCGAGGTCATCCGCCACTACACCGACGCGCTGGCCCCCGGCTCGCTGCTGGCGCTGTCGCACTTCACCGACGAGTTCGCGCCCACACCGGCGCACGACATCCTCACTGTCCTGCCCGACTGCTCGGCCCCGGCCATGCGCGACCGCGCCACCGTGCTGTCCTTCCTCGGAGACGCCGAGCCGCTGGAGCCCGGCGCGGTGCCGGTCGCCGACTGGCGGCCCGAACCGGGCGACGCCGACCTGCGCACGCCCGAGCCGCTGAGCTTCGCGCTGCTGGCCCGCACCGCAGCCACGCCCCCACCTCACCCGAACAGCTCAGGCATCTAGACTGTTCGCCCAGAATCACACTTCTACCAGCTGAGATTCCGGACGGACCGACCTTGAGGTAGCGAGCGTGCACGAACTGACCGCTACGCGCGCGGGCGCCGCCCCGCTGCGGAGCACCCGGAAAGTCAGCTGGGACGCCGTGCGCACCGGATGCGTGGTGCTGGTGATGATCTACCACGCGACCCACATGAGCCGCGTGACCCATCCCGAGCTCTCCCCGCGCACGCTCTTCTTCCCGTACCAGGTCGGCGCCAGCTTGCTGCTGGTGATCTCGGCCTACTTCGCGGCGGCCACCATCGGGCGCGGCAGCCTGCGACGCTACTGGTGGAAGCGGATGGCGCGCCTCCTGCCGCCCTTCGTCGGCTCGGTGCTGCTGATCTGGCTGGTCCTGCGCTTCCTGCGCCCGCCCGGCTGGGTGGAACCGAACGGGCGGGACCTCGTCGGACACCTGCTGATGCTGTGGAACTGGAAGCCGACCGTCTACGCCTTCCTGGACGGTTCACATTGGACGGTCCCGCTGCAACTGCTGGGATTCACCTTCGCCGCGGTGCTCTACGCCACCAAACTGGGCCA
The DNA here is from genome assembly GCF_004348435.1 of Saccharopolyspora terrae. Lineage (NCBI taxonomy): Bacteria > Bacillati > Actinomycetota > Actinomycetes > Pseudonocardiales > Pseudonocardiaceae > Saccharopolyspora > Saccharopolyspora terrae. The sequence goes on from NZ_SMKS01000080.1 coordinate 8,224, forward strand.
CGGCAACAAGATCCTCTGGGTGCTGTGGACGGCGGTGCTGCTGCCGCTCGCGCAGTGGCACATCCGCACCTCCGGAGCACCGGAGACCTACCGGATGCTCGTGGACGGTTTCGGCGTGCACCGCTGGCACCTGTTCGTGGCCGGGGTGGCGATCTGGATGGCCTCCACCGGGCGCCTCTCGCGCGGGCACTTCGCGCTGCTGCTGGCGAGCTGCATGTTCGCCCAGGCCATGCACAACTACATCCGCCTGCCCGACGGTCAGCTCGACTGCGACTGGGGCTCCACCCTCGGCGTGTGGGCCGGACTGCTGGTGCTGACCCTGGTGGCGTGCGGCCCGGACTGGAAGCTGCCGCCGACGCTCGCGCGCGGTGTGACCTGGTTCGCCGGGATCTCCTACGGCGTGTTCCTCAGCCACCAGACCATCGGCTACGTCCTGCTGCACTACCTGGACACCAACGGCGTGCCGCCGCTGCTGCAGACGCTGGCGATGCTGGCCACCGGCACGGCCGTGGGCTGGGCGCTGACCAGAGCGGTCGAACGCCCGGCCCACGACTTCCTGATGCGCTTCTACGACCGGACGGCCGCGCGTCAGAGCGGGTGACGCTCCAGCGGCTGGTGGTCGATGCGGGTGCTGCGCAGCGCCGGGACGTCGACCCCGGCCCAGCGGCGGACGGTGGCCTCGGCCTCGGCGCGCTGGTCGGCGGGCAGCCCGGCGATCTTGGCGCCGTGGTTGGCGCCCGGCACCAGGTAGGAGTGCGAGTCGTCGCGGCCCGGTTCGAAGGGCTCGGCGCTCCACGGGTCGTTCTGGCCGTTGACGAACATCAGCTCCGAGCCCTGGCCGCGGACCCAGGTGTCGACCTCGCGCATCACGCCCGGCTCGAACTCCATGGGGATGTCCCGGGGCACCAGGTTGCGCGGCTGGCTGAGCTCGCGGTGGTGCAGCAGGTCGGCCAGCGGCTCGTCGGAGACGCCGGGCCAGCCCAGCTGGGTTCCCGCCTGGTAGTAGTACGGCGTGTAGGGCTCCATGCCCTGATCGGTGTAGAAGGCGAACTCGACGGTCTCGTCCAGGAACCGGTAGATCTCGTCGGCGCTCGCGGTGGGCGCCGGGACCTGCCCGCAGTCCTGCTGGCCGCGGTACTGCCAGAAGCTCCACGGCGCGTCGAGCACGACCAGCTCCAGGCCGCGATCGATGTCGCCGATGATCCGGTCGAAGGTCATCCCCTGCGAGTCGGCGAACGACTGGAACCTGGCGATCATCTCGGGCCTGCGGATCAGGGCCTCGCGCTGAACGGCGGTCAGCGCCTCCCGGCAGGCTGGATCGGTACCGACTGAAGAGAGGAACCGGTCGTAGGCGTCGCGATCGTTGTCCACATCGTTCGGTGCGACGTACGCAACGGTTCCGTCGACGTCGTCCGGGTAGAAGTGGCGGTGGTAGACCGCGGTCATCCCGCCCTTGCTCGCACCGGTGGTGATCCACTGCCGGTCGTAGATCCCGCGCAGCGCCGAGATGACCTCGTGCTCATCGGTGGCGGCCTGCCAGATGTCGAGATCGTTCCAGTCGGCGGGTTCCGGGCGCGACGGGGTGAAGAAGCGGTGCTCCAGGTTCACCTGGTTGCCGTCGACGAGCTGCGTCGGCTCGGTGCGGTTGGCGCTGGCCGGAAGGCCGTAGCCGGTGGTGTGGAGGACCGCGGGCCGACTGAGGTCGCGGTGCAGCAGGGTGAGGCGCTGCTCGAAGGAACCGGCGTCCGGGTGCCGATGATCGGCCGGCTGGGTGAAGGTCAGGTCGAACAACCGGAAACCCGGTTCGGTCGGCCGCTCCCCGACCACCGTCATGCCCGGCAGATCCTCCAGCCGCTGCGCGAGGTCGTCCGGCGGGGCGGCTCCCGCAGGCATCCCGACCAGCAACATCGCGCAGGACACGGCGATGGTTCCCCATCCTCGCCAGTTCATCCGACCTCCCGGTGAGCACCACGATCGGAGCAATCTAGCCAGCCGAGCGGATCACCGGGAAGCGCGAGGCGAGTTCTCGACACGTCCCCCGGACGCAGCAGCGGGCCACCCGCCGAACACCGGGCGGGCGGCCCACGTGCTGATGGGCCCGGTCAGACGGTGGCTTCCGCCTCCTGCGGCACCGTCTCCTCGTCGCGCTGCTTGGGAACCTCGACGTCCGCGTCTCCACTGTGGACGGTCTCGGCCACGTACGCGTCCGAAGCCTCGGTGTCGGAGCCGCTCTCGGTGGCCACCAGGAACGGCTCGGCGTTGCCCAGGATCCGCTGCGCGTTGCGCACCTGCTCAGCCAGCTGCTGGCGGGTCTTGTGCATCGTCGCCGAGTACTCGTCGGCGCGCAGGATCCTGCGCTCGCCCTCGGCCGTGGCCTCGCGGACGCGGCGCTGAGCTTCCTCGCGGCTGGCCTGCTCGCGCTCGGCGAGGATCCGCATGGCCTCGTCGCGGCGGGCGGACATGGAGGTCTCGAAGTCGTGCTCGACCTGGACGCGGCGCTCCTCGGCCTCCGCGTCGAGCTGCCTGCGCTGCTGCTCGGCCTCCTTGGCCATGGCCTGCACCTCGGCCCGGGTGCGCGCGATCAGCTCGTTGCGCTGCTGCTCGGACTGGCGGCGCCACTCATCGGCCTCGGAGACCAGCTTCTCGTAGCGGTTGCGCAGCTCGGCCGCGGCCTGCTCGGAGCGGGCCCACTCGTGCTCGGAGGCCGCCTGAGCGCTGGCCACGATCTCCTTGGCTTCGTCCTGGGCCAGCCGGACCATGCGGCGCATCCGGTCGGACAGCGCGTCCAGCGAGATCGGTTCCTGCGCCTGCGCGTCGAGCTCCTGCTTGAGCTCCTCGACCTGGGCGCGAGCCTGGTCGAGCTGCGCGGACAGTTCGTTGACCTGGCTTAACGCCGAATCCCTGTCCTCGGTGACCAGGCGCAGTTCGGCCTCGGTCTGCTGGATGTAGAACTTCACCTGCGAGCGACGGTATCCGTACCAGACGGTGTCGAAATCTGCCTTCAGCGGTACCAGTTCGCGGTCTTCGATGTGCCCCACGGTCTCACCCCACCTGAGTTGATCAAATTTGCTGGGAGCGAGCCACGCCCCGACGCGGCAAGTCCGTGCCCGCACCGGTGATTCATCCGTTGATGCGCCCGCCAGGTCAAAAACCGACGACTTCGACGACATCACCGACACCGATGCCACGGATCGCTATGCCTACATCTTCCTCGCAGACAGCATTGAGATCAACTGCCCTGATTCCAGTGCAATCCAACGGACATCCGATGTTGACCGTCCGGACACCCACCCTGAAATGCCTGTTGAAATCAGGTTTTCGCACCCGGTTGCAGCATCCGCCGAAAAGTCATCTCGATTTCGTCTCGGCTCGGCACCGATTCCCGGACGATCCCCTGCAGCTGCCAACCGCAGAACAGCACCGACAGGGCGCGGCCGGTCGCCTCGTCGGTGTAGGAGGCGAACAGCTCGGCCAACCACGTGTCCCACTCCTGGCTCACCTGACGCAAGGCCGGCTTGTGCAGCGCGGCGATGTAGAGCTGGTGCTCCACGGCCGTCTGCGCGCGGGCGGGCCCGAGGTAGTGCAGCACCAGGTCGGTCAGCGACTCGGCGAGGTCGTGGCCGGGCTCCAGGCCGGCGGCCCACTGCCGCATGTGCTCGACGTCGTCCTCGGCGGCCTGCCGCAGGGCGCTGGCGAGCAGGTCATCGAGGGTCGCGAAGTAGTAGGTGGTGGATCCGAGCGGGACACCCGCGGCAGCCGCCACGCTGCGGTGCGTGAGCTTCTCGACGCCGCGCTCGGCGACCACCTCGATCGCGGCGCGCGCGATGCGCTCGCGGCGGTCGGGGTCCTTGCGGCGAGCGGGCGGCGCGGGCTGGGTGCTCGACATTCGCTCGGTGTTCCTCCCCTGTCACAGCGCGTGAACGTTCTCCGGCATCCGGGTGGCGAACCGATTCGGGGGTGGGTTGATCGGCCCAGCATCCGGAGATCCAGCTTGCCACGTCCGCCCCGATCGCGATGCGGTCCACGTCACCGACCAGGCGTTTGACCAGTTCAACGCGCATTTTTCCACGAGTTCCACCGATCCTGAACACCAGATGATGTACAGATGTACATGCCTGGTGTTAGTGTCTTCTCCCGGCACCGCAGCCAATGGACGTGCGCGACGGAAAAATGCGTCGCGCGAATTGGACGAGAACGCGCCAGAGAGCCACCGAATGGACCACCAGGAGGTGAATTCGGAGACCGAATCGTGCCGATGAGAGGCACAATTCGGCGAATTGCTCCGCATCATCCGGTGCGGATTCGTGTGGCGATGAATCGGCGTCCGCCGCATTGTGAACCAGCCACCTCTCGCGAGGCGTGCTCACGATGGCCGCGAACGCGGACAAACGAGCGACAAACGGGGAAAAGCCATGCCGCAAGCAGACAATTCGGCAGCCACGCTGTTCATCGACGGCAAGTGGGTCCCGGCCGCCGACGGCCGCACCCGGCAGATCCACTGCCCCGCCGACGGAACGCTGGTCGCCACCGTCTCCGAGGGCGGAAGCGCCGAGGCCGAGCAGGCCATCGCCGCCGCGCGCCGGGTCTTCGACGAGGGCGTCTGGTCGACCAGCTCGGCCTGGGACCGGGGTGATCTGCTGCTGCGCGTCGCCGACATCCTCGTCCGCGACAAGGACGAGTTCGCCCGCGCCGAATCGCTCGACACCGGCAAGCGCCTGGTCGAGAGCGAGTACGACATGGACGACATCGCCGCGTGCTTCCGCTACTTCGGCAAGATCGCGGGCACCGACGCGGGCAGCCTCGTCGACACCGGCACCCCGGACGCCATCAGCCGCGTGCAGTACGAGCCCGTCGGCGTCTGCGGCATGATCACCCCCTGGAACTTCCCGCTGCTGCAGGTCGCCTGGAAGGTCGCGCCGGCCATCGCCGCGGGCGACACCTTCATCCTCAAGCCCAGCGAGCTGACCCCGGCCACCGCGATCCTGCTGATGCGCGCCCTGGAGGAAGCCGGGCTGCCCGCCGGCGTCGGGAACCTGGTGCTCGGCACCGGTGCCGAGGTCGGGTCGGTGCTGGCCGAGCACCCCGACGTCGACCTGATCTCGTTCACCGGGGGTCTGCACACCGGCCGCAAGATCTCCGCGATGGCCGCGCCGACGGTCAAGAAGGTCGCCCTGGAGCTCGGCGGCAAGAACCCCAACGTGGTCTTCGCCGACGCCGACTTCGACACCGCCGTGGACTTCGCGCTGACCGCGATCTTCCTGCACTCCGGCCAGGTCTGCTCCGCGGGCGCCCGGCTGATCGTGCAGGACGAGCTGCACGACGCGCTGGTCGACGAGATCGTGCGCCGCGCCGAGCAGATCCGCATCGGCGGGCCGTTCGACGACGACGCCGAGACCGGCCCGCTGATCTCCGCCGCGCACCTGCAGAAGGTCGACGACTACGTCTCCAAGTCGGTCGCCGAGGGCGCGGTGCTGCGCACCGGCGGCAAGCGCCCCGAGGGCGAGCGCTACGCCAACGGGCACTACTACCTGCCCACGGTTCTCGACGAGGTGAAGCAGGGAACCCACGCGGTCAACGAGGAATCGTTCGGCCCGGTGCTGACCGTCGAGCGGTTCACCGACGAGGACGACGCGATCCGCATCGCCAACGACACCCACTACGGCCTGGCGGGCGCGGTGTTCACCGGCGACCCGGCCAAGGCGCAGCGCGTGGCCAACCGGCTCCGGCACGGAACCGTGTGGATCAACGACTTCCACCCCTATCTCCCGCAGGCCGAGTGGGGTGGGTTCAAGCAGTCCGGCATCGGACGCGAACTCGGCCGGGCAGGGCTCGGCGAGTACCAGGAGGCCAAGCACGTCTACCAGAACCTGCGGCCCGGTCCGCAGAACTGGTTCTCCTCGAAGTAAGGAAGGAATCTTGTGTCCGGTGCGGTGGCCCGCGTGCCACCGCACCGCCCGCAAGTCCGTTGCGGGAAACGGGATTTCGCGCTAAGCAAACAACCAACCCGCGTCGTCACCCCTGCCATCCGGTGGGGGCGATCGGCCGGGGAAGGAGTTCGGGGCATGAGCGCGCCCACCAATCACGACGCCGAGCTCAACGAGTTCGGCTACACCAACAAGTTGAAGAGAAGCCTCGGCAGCTTCCACACCTTCGCCGCAGGCATCAGCTACATCTCGGTGCTCACCGGCGCCTTCCAACTGTCGTACTTCGGAATCGGTTTCGGCGGACCCGCCTACGTGTGGTCCTGGCCGATCGTGTTCCTGGGGCAGTTGCTGGTGGCGTTGAGTTTCGCCGAGCTGGCATCGCGTTACCCGATCGCCGGTTCCATCTACAACTGGGCCAAGAAGCTCGGTGGTCCCCACGTCGGTTGGCTGGCCGGCTGGATGATGCTGCTGGCGTCGATCGTGTCGATCTCGGCCACAGCGCTGGCCTACCAGAACACGCTGCCGCAGATCTGGGCCGGTTTCCAGCTGATCGGTGACGGCTCCGACGCCACGGACTCCGCGGTCAACGCGGTGCTGCTGGCGCTGGTGCTGATCCTGTTCACCACGCTGGTCAACGCCTACGGCGTGAAGCTGATGGCGCAGATCAACTCCACCGGTGTGTTCATCGAGCTGGCCGCAGCGGTGCTGCTGATCATCGCGCTGGCCCTGGTCGTGGTGAACCCGCCGACGATCATCCTCGACACCAACGGCACCGAGGCCGCCTACGGAGGCAGCTACCTGAGCGCCTTCCTGGTCGCCGGCATCGCCTCGTCCTACGTCATGTACGGCTTCGACACGGCCGCCTCGCTCGGCGAGGAGTCGATCGACCCGCACAAGAACGCGCCGCGCGCCATCCTGCGGGCGCTGATCGCCTCCTTCGTCCTCGGCGGCCTCATCCTGCTGTTCGGCATGATGGCCACCCGCGACTTCAGCGCCCCGGAGCTGGCCGAGTCCGGCCTGCAGTTCGTCCTCAGCGACGCGCTCGGCCCGTTCGTCGGCCGGCTGTTCCTGCTGGCGATCTTCGTGGCGATCACCGTGTGCGTGCTGGCCGTGCACACCGCCGCGATCCGCATCATGTTCGCCATGGCCCGCGACAACGCGCTGCCCGCCGGCAAGCTGCTGGCCCGGGTGAGCCCGCGGTTCCAGACGCCGGTCGCCCCCGCGGTGTTCATCGGTGTCGTCGCGGTCGTGCTGCTGCTGGTCAACATCGGTCAGCCGCAGATCTTCACCGCCATCACCTCGCTGGCGATCATCCTGATCTACATCTCCTACCTGCTGGTGACGATCCCGATGCTGGTCGCGCGCCTGCGCGGCAAGTGGAAGTCGACCAAGGAGGAGGGCCGCTTCAGCCTCGGCAAGCTCGGGCTGCCGATCAACGTCCTGGCCGTGCTGTGGGGCCTCGGGATGTCGATCAACCTCGCGTGGCCGCGCAAGGACGTCTACAACGCCGAGCCCCCGTACCACTGGTACCTGCAGTACAGCTCGGTGCTGTTCGTCGGGATCGCGGCCGTGGGCGGATTCGCCTACTACTGGTTCATCCAGCGGCACAAGGTGGGTGTGCTCGCCGACCACGCGGCGTCCGAGAAGGACACCGCAGGCGACGAGAAGACGTCCCTCGTCTGAGTTCTGAAAGGAATGACCATGACCGATCAGTTCGACTACGTCGTGGTGGGCGGCGGTAGCGCGGGTGCGGCGGTCGCGGCGCGGCTGTCGGAGGACCCCGGCACCACCGTGTGCCTGCTCGAAGCCGGCCCGTCCGACGTCGGCGACAGCAACATCCTCGAGCTCAAGAAGTGGATGGCGCTGCTGGAGTCCGGCTACGACTGGGACTACCTGATCGAGCCGCAGGAGAACGGCAACTCCTTCATGCGGCACGCCCGTGCCCGCGTGCTGGGCGGCTGCTCCTCGCACAACTCCTGCATCGCGTTCTGGGCACCGGCCGAGGACCTCGACGAGTGGGAGTCGATGGGCCTAACGGGCTGGGGCTCGAAGGACGTGTTCCCGCTGTACAAGCGGCTGGAGACCAACGACGGACCGGGCGATCACCACGGGCGCAGCGGCCCGGTGACCATCCGCTCGGTCCCGCCGAAGGACCCGACCGGTGCCGCGCTGCTGGAAGCCTGCGAGCAGCAGGGCATTCCGACCACCGAGTTCAACTCCGGCAAGACCGTCACCCACGGCGCCAACTGGTTCCAGATCAACGCCAAGCAGGACGGCACCCGTTCCTCCTCGTCGGTGTCCTACCTGCACCCGATCATGGACCGGCCGAACCTGGAGATCCGCACCAACGCCTGGGCCAAGAAGGTCACCTTCGACGGCACCCGCGCCACCGGTGTGGAGTACCTCAGCGACGACCTCATCCACTCGCGGACGATCACGGCCCGCAAGGAGGTCGTGCTGTCCACCGGCGCGATCGACACGCCGAAGTTGCTGATGCTCTCGGGCATCGGACCGGCCGAGCACCTGCGCGAGTTCGGCATCGACGTGCTGGTCGACTCCCCCGGCGTCGGCTCCACCCTGGAGGACCACCCCGAGGGCGTGATCAGCTGGGAGGCCAAGAAGCCGATGGTGGAGGACTCCACCCAGTGGTGGGAGATCGGCATCTTCACCCGGACCGAGGACGGCCTGGACCGGCCGGACCTGATGTTCCACTACGGTTCGGTGCCTTTCGACATGCACACCGTGCGGCAGGGCTACCCGACGTCGGAGAACTCCTTCTGCCTGACGCCGAACGTCACCCGCGCGCGCTCCACCGGAACGGTCCGGTTGCGCAGCAAGGACTTCCGGGACAAGGCCAAGGTGGACCCGAAGTACTTCACCGACCCGGACGGTCACGACATCCGCGTCATGACCGAGGGCATCAAGCTGGCCCGCAAGATCGTCGCGCAGTCGGCGATGCAGGAGTGGGCCGGTCAGGAGCTGTTCCCGGGCAAGGACGTGCAGACCGACGACGAGATCGCCGACTACATCAAGCGCACCCACAACACCGTCTACCACCCCGCCGGTTCGGTGAAGATGGGCGCCGAGGACGACAACTCGAAGCCGCTGGACCCGCGCCTTCGTGTCAAGGGCGTGCAGGGCCTGCGCGTCGCCGACGCCTCGGTGATGCCGTTCCTCGTGGCGGTGAACCCCAACATCACCACCATGGCCATCGGCGAGAAGTGCTCCGACATGCTCAAGCAGGACAACGCCTGAGCCGCAGCTGAGGCGGAGGCGGGTGTCCTCCCCCACCGAGGACACCCGCCTCACGCGCCGCACCCCGCCCCGAACGGGACGCGGCACGCGCCGCACCCGTTCCGAACGGAACGCGGCGTCCCCCAGGAAGTCCCTCCGGTCCCCCGTCCCGGAGGGACTTTCACTTCTCTCACCCGCTACCACCCTGACCAGGCACAACACGCCCGACCGCGGGGGACCCCACCGAATTTCGCGCGAAATTCGAATCCCGAAGTTCCGCCTCGAATTTCGCGCGAAATTCGACTCCCCCTCTTCCCGCCTCTGCCGCCTCGGGCTTCGTCAGGTCGGGTAGCGCATGACGAGGGTGGCCGTCGTGGCGTCTTCCGGGGCTTCGTAGACGTGCGGGACCGTGGCGTCGAAGCGGATGTAGTCGCCGGGGCCGAGGGTCTGCGGGTCCGATTCCGGTCCGGTGACGAGCGTTCCGGTGTGGACGTGCAGCTGCTCGATGACCCTGGGGTGGTGCGCCGGGGAGGTGTAGCGGGTGCCCGCGCGGACGTGCAGCCGGTAGATCTCCAGGCGAGTCCGGCCGTCGTCGACGCTGTCCAGCAGCTCGACGTCGGCGGCGTGGCCGGAGATCTCGGGCCCGGCCGAGCGGTGGACGTGGAGCGCTCCACCGTCTCGCGGCTCGGGTTCGGCGGCCAGGAGCCTGCCGAGGGAGAGGCCGAGCACCGCGGCGAGGGCGTAGAGGGTTTCCAGGGTCGGGTTCCGGTTGCCCGCTTCGAGTTCGGAGAGCGTGCCCTTGCCGATGCCGGCCTGCCTGGCCACCTCCGACAACGACAGGCCGCGACGGGTGCGGGCCGCGCGCAGGTTCTCCCCGACGAGCTTGACCGGTTCCACGGGCACCTCCTACCATCCCCGATCGTTCCATATACAGAACGGACGGGTCTCGTGCAGTTGCGTCAGCGGATCTCCGCCGCACCGGTCTCCACCTTGGTCGCCGGGGCCATCACCACCTTGGTCGGGGTGGTGAGCTCGGCCGCCATCGTCTTCGAGGCCGCGCGCACGCTGGGAGCCACACCCGCCGAGATCTCCTCGTGGATCCTGGCGCTGGGCATCGGCATCGGCGTCACCTCGATCGCGCTGTCGCTGCGCACCCGCGCGCCGATCGTGCTCGCCTGGTCCACACCGGGAGCCGCGCTGCTGGCGGCCAGCGGGCACGGGCTGTCGATGCCGGAGGCCGTCGGCGCGTTCCTGCTGGCCGCGGCGCTGTCGCTGCTGGTGGGCGTGACCGGGCTGTTCGAGCGGGCGGTGAACCTGATCCCGCCGGCGATCGCCGCCGCACTGCTGGGCGGTGTGCTGCTGCGGTTCGGGATCGATCTGTTCACCACGATGCGGGAGCAGTTCGCGCTGGTCGCGGCGATGCTCGTGGGCTACCTGCTGGGCAAGCGCTTCCTACCGCCCTACGCGGTACTGATCGCGCTGGTCATCGGCGTGGCCGGGACCGCGTTCGGGGGCAGCTTGCGGGCCGGTGACGTCGACCTGGCGCTGGCGACGCCGGTGTGGACGTGGCCGGGCTTCTCGGTGCACTCGGTGGTCGGCATCGCGATCCCGCTGTTCGTGATCACCATGACCTCGCAGAACCTGCCCGGCGTCGTGACGCTGCGGACCCACGGCTACACCACGCCGATCTCGCCTGTGCTGTCGTGGACCGGAGCGGTGAACGTGCTGCTGGCGCCGCTGGGGTGCTTCGGCATCAACCTGGCTGCGATCACCGCCGCTCTGGCCATGGGCGAGGAGGTCCACTCCGATCCCGGCCAGCGCTACAAGGCCGCGATCACCTCGGGCGCGTTGTACCTGGTCATCGCGGTGTTCGGTGCGACGCTGGCGAGCCTCATCGCGGCGTTCCCCGGTGCGTTGATCGCCGCGCTGGCCGGCATCGGCCTGCTGGACACGATCGGCGGTTCGATGGCCAAGGCCACCGCCGACACCGGGAGCCGCACCGCAGCGCTGATCGCCTTCCTGGTGACCGCTTCGGGCGTCACGGCGTTCGGCATCGCGTCGGTCTTCTGGGGCCTGATCGCCGGGATCGGCGCGCACCTGATCACCCGGAAGTAGTGGCGGGACGCCGTCGCGCCCCGCCACTCGCGGCGTCAGCCGATGGTCGTCGTGGTCAGCGTCGGGTTGGGGTTCGGGAAGCACGCCGACGGGACGTCGACGTCGCCGATGATCGAGGACACGACCGCCGTGAAGGTCAGGCCCGGGTCTTCGTAGCTGGTCCCCGCCAGCTTGGTCTCGATCGTGCCGGACTCACCCGCGGTGAGGTGCACGGTGATGGTGGGGAGCTCGAACTCGCTGCCACCGGCGATCGGGCCGTCGAGGTGCACCGTGGCGACGCCGTTCTCGACGTTGATGGTCGGCGGGTTCGGGCCCAGGTTCGAGCCACCGGCCAGTTCAGCCGAGACGTAGGTGGAGTTCGCCGGGATCGGGAGCTTCAGGTCGAAACCGCCGACCTCCTTGACGGTGTTGCCGTTGACCTCGCCCGGGATGGTGTTCACGGCCGGGTCGACGACGACGTCGAAAGCCGCTCCGGGAGCGACGGTCTCGGGAGCGGAGACATCGGTGCTCTGCTGCAGGGTGAACTGCTGGGCACCCGTCGGCGCATCGCCGTTGCAGTCGAAGTTGATGTCGAAGGGGGCCGCCACCGCCTGCGGGGCGACGGCGAGGGCTGCGGTTGCGGCGAAGGCGGCCGCGATGGCGGCGCGCTTTCCACTGAGGACGGACTTCATTGGCCTCTCCTGCACGATCGGTGGGAGTCGAAAAGTGCTGTCCGCGCGGCGAATTCGTAACCTACCCACGAGTAAATACCAGGTCAACGACGACGTTTTTGCCGGACTTACCACCTTTGACCCAGCGTCACCGAATTGGGCGAAACGAGTGTTCGCAACCGCCACCTCGACGAGCGCGACTGGCCTGACCAGCCCCGTTCGATCGGGATGAATCGGACGCCCGCTGACCCGCCGTGATCGCGCGACCTCCATCCGGGCGACCCCGACATCACCCCCGCGCACCGGCCCGACCTGCCCCTCCGAACTGGGGCTAGCGCGACATACCGTCTAGTCGGTACGGTCCTGTCCATGGGTTCCAGTGCTGTCGGCCCGACCGTCCGCGCGGTCGTCTTCGACTACGGAGGTGTGCTGACCACACCCACCCGCGACTCGATCAACGCCTGGTTGGCCGAGGAGCGGATCCGCCCGGAGCTGTTCTCCGCCGCGCTCAAGGAGTGGCTCTCCCGCAACGCGCCCGCGGGCACGCCCGTGCACCTGCTGGAAACCGGGGAGCTCGACGCCGACGGCTTCAACAAGGCCATGGCCGCCCGGCTGCGCACCCTCGACGATCAGCCCGTCGCGCCCGATGACCTGCTCGGACGCCTCTTCGCGCGAATGCGCCCCGAACCGGCCATGCTGGATCTGGTGCGAGGACTGCGCGAACGCGGAATCCGCACCGCACTGCTGTCCAACAGCTGGGGGAACATCGACGCCTACCCGTGGGAGCAGCTGACGGGCCTGTTCGAGTCCACCGTCCTCTCCGGCCAGGTCGGGCTGCGCAAGCCCGACCCGAGCATCTACCGGATGAGCCTGGACCAGCTCGGCCTGCCTGCCGAGCAGACCGCCTTCGTCGACGACGGCGCGCCCAACGTCGATGCCGCCCGCGCCCTGGGCATGCACGCCGTGCTCCACGCCGGCCCGGCGGAGACCCGAACCCGGCTGGCCGAACTGCTGCCGACCGGATCCGTACCGCAAGACGAGGAGATCAGGTGAACGCACCCGAGCCCGACGAGCTGCCCGGCCTCGACCTGCACAGGCTGCGGGCGTACCTCAACGTCGAGATGCCCGGCATGGTCACCGGCGAACTCACCGGCGAGCTGGTGCAGGGCGGCCGCTCGAACCTGACCTACATCGTCGGCGACGGCACCCGCGAGTGGGTCGTGCGCCGCCCACCGCTGGGCCACGTGCTGGCCACCGCGCACGACATGAGCCGCGAGCACCGGATGCTCACCGCCCTGGCCGACACCAGCGTGCCGGTGCCGCGCACCGAGCTGCTGTGCCAGGACGAGGAGGTGCTGGGCGCCCCGTTCTACGTCATGGAGTACATGCGCGGCACCGTCTTCCGCACCGCCGAGCAGACCGCGACGCTCGGCGAGCAGCAGCGCCAGGACCTGTCCTTCCAGCTCATGGACGTGCTCGCCGACCTGCACTCCATCGACCCGGCCTCGGTGGGGCTGGCCGAGTTCGGCCGCCCGGAGGGCTTCCTGGAACGCCAGGTGCGCCGGTGGACCAAGCAGCTCAAGGCCTCCCACAGCCGCGAGATCGAGGGCATCGACGAGCTGTCCCAGCGGCTGGCGGCCTCGGTGCCGACCAGCGGCCGCGTGGGCATCGTGCACGGCGACTACCGGCTGGACAACGTCATCGTCGGCGACGACCAGCGGATCAAGGCCGTGCTGGACTGGGAGATGGCCACCATCGGCGATCCGCTCACCGACCTCGGTCTGCTGGCGGTGTACTGGGAGGGCTTCAGCGGCCTGGAGAACAACCCGATCGCCAAGGGCGTCGGGCCGGAGCACGGGTTCCCCAGCGCCAAGCAGCTCTTCGCCCGCTACGCCGAGCGCAGCGAACTGGATCTGTCCGATGTGGACTGGTACCTGGCGTTCGGCTACTTCAAGATCGCTGTGATCCTGGAAGGCATCCACTACCGCTTCATCCACGACCAGACCGTCGGCGAGGGCTTCGAGCACGTCGGTGGCCTGGTCGCTCCGCTCGTCGCGCAGGGCCTGGCGACCCTCAAGGAGGCATGAGAGATGGATTTCGCGTTCGACGCACGAACCGAGGAGCTGCGCGGTCAGCTGCTGGAGTTCATGGACTCGCACATCTACCCGGCCGAGCCGGTGTTCGCCGAGCAGATGAACGAAGGACCTGATCGCTGGTCGGCGCACCCGCCGATCATGGAGGAGCTCAAGGCCGAAGCGCGCAAGCGCGGTCTGTGGAACCTCTTCCTGCCCGGTGAGCACGGTGCGGGGCTGACCAACCTGCAGTACGCGCCACTGGCGGAGATCATGGGCCGCTCCGGTCAGCTGGCCCCGGAGGCCACCAACTGCGCCGCACCCGACACCGGGAACATGGAGGTGCTGGCGCAGTTCGGCACCGACGCGCAGCGCAAGCAATGGCTCCAGCCGCTGCTCGACGGCGAGATCCGCTCGGCGTTCTGCATGACCGAGCCCGACGTCGCTTCCTCCGACGCGACCAACATCGGCACCCGCATCACCCGCGACGGCGACCACTACGTCATCAACGGGCGCAAGTGGTTCTCCTCCGGCGCGATGAGCCCGCGCTGCAAGATCCTGATCGTGATGGGCAAGACCGACCCGGACGCCGAGCGGCACCGCCAGCAGAGCCAGGTGCTGGTGCCCAAGGACACCCCGGGCGTCGAGGTCAAGCGGGGCATGCACGTCTTCGGCTACGACGACGCCGACCACGGCGGTCACGCCGAGATCGTGTTCAACGACGTCCGCGTGCCGGTGGACAACGTCATCTCCGGTGAGGGCGAGGGCTTCGCGATCGCCCAGGCCCGGCTCGGTCCCGGCCGCATCCACCACTGCATGCGCGCCATCGGCATGGCCGAGCGGGCGCTGGAGCTGATGTGCCGGCGCACCTCCGAGCGGGTCGCGTTCGGCAAGCCGCTGGCCGAGCAGGGCGTGGTGCAGCACTGGATCGCCGAGTCCCGGGTGAAGATCGAGCAGGCCCGGCTGCTGGTGCTCAAGACCGCGTGGCTGATGGACACCGTCGGCAACCAGGGCGCGCACACCGAGATCCAGTCCATCAAGGTCGCCGTTCCCGAGGTCGCCACCTGGGTCGTCGACCGCGCCATCCAGGCCCACGGCGGAGGCGGCGTCTCCCAGGAGTTCCCCCTGGCGGCGCTCTACGCCCACGCCCGGACCCTCCACCTGGTCGACGGTCCCGACGAGGTCCACCGCCGCTCCCTGGCCCGCCGCGAGCTCGGCAAGTACAAGAAGTAGTAACCCACCACCCCTTTCCCCCGT
>NZ_SMKS01000081.1:0-23412 GCF_004348435.1 Saccharopolyspora terrae
TGCCCGTCTCGGTCAGCGGAGCGTTACGGTG
This sequence comes from Saccharopolyspora terrae, assembly GCF_004348435.1. NCBI lineage: Bacteria > Bacillati > Actinomycetota > Actinomycetes > Pseudonocardiales > Pseudonocardiaceae > Saccharopolyspora > Saccharopolyspora terrae. The sequence goes on from NZ_SMKS01000081.1 coordinate 32, forward strand.
ACACACGAGGACCTCCTGGTGATCGGTGCAGATTGTGGTGATCCACACCGAACCCGGAGGTCCTCACTCATTCCAAGATCATCCGACCCCGTGTCACCCGTTCACAACCTCCCAAGGCACTACACCTAGGCGTTGAGCTTCTGGTTTCGCTCGCTCATGTACCTGCCGAGGTCGCGGACTTCTTGTTCCAGTTGCGGGATGAGCTTGATCAGCTGGCGCCGCATGAACAGCTCCACCAGCGCCGAACCCGGCAGGTTGCGCAGCCAGTGCATGAGCATGACGCCGCGGGGGACGTAGACGCGGCGCTTGCGGCGCTCGACGGCGTTGGCGAAGGCCCGCGCGCACGCGTCCGGGGTGGTGATCGCGCGCATCGGCCACGGCAGGCGCTTGCGCATCTCGGTGAAGGTCTTGAGGTCGTCGGCGACCTCGCGCACCAGGTCGGTGTCGATCCACGACGGGTGCGCCGAGCCCACCGACACGCCGAGGTGCAGCACCTCCATGCGCAGCGCCGACGCGAACGCCTCGGACGCGGCTTTGCTCGCGGTGTAGGCGGCCATGCCGCCGATCGGGGCGAACGCCGACAAGGAGGACACCACCAGCAGGTAGCCCTTGCTCGCGGCCAGCTCCGGCATCACCGCGCGGGCGGTGTGGAACACGCCGTTGACGTTGACGTCCATGGTCTTGAGGAAGCCGCGCGGGTCGCTCTCCCGGATGCTGCCCAGCGGCGCGATGCCCGCGTTGGCGATGGCGACGTCGATGCGGCCGAACTTCGCGGTGGCGGCGTCGACGGCGGCCTGCAGCGAGTCGGGGTCCGTGACATCCGCTTCGGCCCAGAAGTGGCCTTCGCCGAGCTCGGCGGTGACCTTGGCCAGTTCTTCGGGCTCCAGGCCGACCAGGGCGAGCTTGGCGCCGCGCTTGGCGAGCTCGCGCGCGGTCTCGGCGCCGATACCCCTGGCGCCTCCCGTGATCAGGACGACCTTGCCGGACACGTTCGGCATCTGCTCTCCCTCGAGTCAGCCCGCTTATCTACTCCACAGTAGCTTACTTGCGGTAGCTTACTCCCGGTAGGTTGCAGCGGGAAGACCCGAAGAAAAAGGCACCCGCGACGCATCGCGGGTGCCCTTCCTGGAACGAGGCGGAGGCTCAGGCCAGCGCGTTGAGCTTCGCGGTGATCTCCTGCTGCTCGGTCACGAGCTCGGTGGCGAGCTCGGAGAGCTCGGCGTCGCTCTGAGCCGACTTGGCCAGCGTCGCGGACTCGTTGACCAGGGTCAGCACCTTCTGCTTCCACTGCGCGTCGAAGGCCGGACCGCTCAGCGCCGACAGCGAGGCGTCCGCGGACTCGGTGTGCGCGGCGCCGCCCCCGTGCTGCTGGAGCTCGGCGATCTGCTCGGCCGCCGACTTCTGGAGCTCCGCCGCGACCTCCTTGGCCTGCGGGCTGGACGCCTTGGTGACGCCCAGCTCGGCCAGCGCCAGCACCTGCTGGCGGTTGCTCAGCAGCTGAGCGGCCGGGCCGCTCGCGCCGTGCTCACCGGTCGAGGCCTGGCCGGCCATCTTCGGCGCGTCGGCGGGCGGGGTGCCCGGGGCCGGCGGCTGGTTGCTGTCGTACTCGGCCGGTGTGCAGCCCGCGAGTGCGATACCGCCGACCAGCACAGCGCCGATGATCGTGCTCTTCCGCACGTGCTTCCCCTCCAGGATCTGGTGGACGTCGTCCCAGGGCTGCCCTGTGCGAACGCAGGCGGGCTGCCGGACCTGTTGCCACGTAGGTTATCTGTCCGCCTCGTGGGCGGTTCGCCCGACGTCTTCCTGGTCGCCGTGTGTCTGATGGATCTCACCGCGGGTGACGATCGAGGGCGCGATGAATAGGGTGGCTACGGCCCGGCCGAACTCCGGCCGGACCCCGGGACTAGTATCCGCAGTCGGCGGCATTGCGACCGGCTCCCCGGCAGGGCTCCTGCCGGGCCTCGCATGCGGTCACCGACCCAACCCGGGTCGGGGCGGATCCGTCCGGGTCCGAGAAGGCTTCAAAGGGAGTGCAGGAGGCACCGTGACGGCCGTCGCGCCACAGCCGATCGCCACGCGCCCCTATCCGGTGCGCAAAACGGTTAAGGGGTCGTTCCTGGCGCGGATGTTCCGCACCACGGACCACAAGCAGATCGGCATCCTCTACCTGGTCACCTCGATCGCGTTCTTCCTGGTCGGCGGCCTCATGGCGATGCTGATCCGCGGCGAGCTGGCCGTTCCGGGACTTCAGTTCCTGTCGCAGGAGCAGTACAACCAGCTGTTCACCATGCACGGCACGATCATGCTGCTGCTGTACGCGACCCCGATCCTGTTCGGCTTCGCGAACTACATCCTTCCGCTGCAGATCGGCTCGCCGGACGTCGCGTTCCCGCGGCTGAATGCGTTCGGTTACTGGCTCTACCTGTTCGGCGGCCTCATGGTCGTCAGCGGCTTCCTGCTGCCGGGCGGTGCGGCCGACTTCGGTTGGTTCGCCTACACCCCGCTGTCGGACGCGCTGCACTCGCCGGGACACGGCGCGGACATGTGGATCGCCGGTCTGGCCGTCTCCGGTCTGGGCACGATCCTCGGTGCGGTCAACATGCTGACCACCGTGGTCTGCCTGCGCGCGCCGGGCATGACGATGTTCCGGATGCCGATCTTCACCTGGAACATCATGGTCACCAGCGTGCTGATCCTGATGGCGTTCCCGATCCTGACCGCCGCGCTGTTCGGCCTCATGGCCGACCGCCACCTGGGCGCCCACGTCTTCGACCCGGCCAACGGCGGCGTCATCCTGTGGCAGCACCTGTTCTGGTTCTTCGGGCACCCCGAGGTCTACATCGTCGCGCTGCCGTTCTTCGGCATCGTCTCGGAGATCTTCCCGGTGTTCAGCCGCAAGCCGCTGTTCGGCTACTCGGGCCTGGTCTACGCGACCCTGGGCATCGCCGCGCTGTCCGTCGTCGTGTGGGCGCACCACATGTACGCCACCGGCGCCGTGCTGCTGCCGTTCTTCGCGTTCACCACGTTCCTGATCGCGGTCCCGACCGGTGTGAAGTTCTTCAACTGGATCGGCACCATGTGGAAGGGGCAGCTGACCTTCGAAACGCCGATGATCTTCAGCGTCGGCTTCCTGGTCACCTTCCTCTTCGGTGGTCTCACCGGTGTCCTGCTGGCCATGCCGCCGGTCGACTTCCACGTCTCGGACACCTACTTCGTGGTCGCGCACTTCCACTACGTGCTCTACGGCACGATCGTGTTCGCCACCTTCGCCGGCATCTACTTCTGGTTCCCGAAGATGACGGGCCGGATGATGGACGAGCGGCTCGGCAAGCTGCACTTCTGGTTGACCTTCATCGGCTTCCACGGCACGTTCCTGGTCCAGCACTGGCTGGGCAACGAGGGCATGCCGCGCCGGTACGCCGACTACCTGGAGTCCGACGGCTTCACCGCGCTGAACACGATCTCCACGATCGGCGCGTTCATCCTGGGCGCCTCGATGCTCCCGTTCATCTACAACATCTTCAAGAGCTACCGGTACGGCGAGGTCGCCGAGGTCGACGACCCGTGGGGCTACGGCAACTCGCTGGAGTGGGCGACCTCCTGCCCGCCGCCGCGGCACAACTTCAAGGAGCTGCCGCGGATCCGCTCCGAGCGCCCGGCGTTCGAGCTGCACTACCCGCACATCTCCGAGCGGATGCGGCTCGAGGCGCACCTGTCCCTCACCGGCAAGACCTTGGCGCACAAGCACGAGGAAGGCGCTGGCGGTACCGCCACCCTGACTCAGCCGCCCAAGACCAAGGACGACTCGGACCGGGACGACACCACCGAGAAGTGACCTCGTCGATAGCCCCGAACGGCACGGTTGTGCCAGGGTGGGGCTAGCTCGACGGCGAGCCCCGGCGGGCCAAGTGCCTGCCGGGGCTCGTTGCGTTTTTTCCGAGGGTGAGGTGAATGGCGAACGTAGCGGTGCGGGTAGCGGAACCTGAAGGCTTCCGTGGACTCCGTGCGCCACTCCTTATGTATGCCAATACACGGCGTCGCGGCGTACTCGCCACGAAAGCCTTCAGAACCCGCGGCGGTGCGAGCTGCTCGGGTGGTGAAGGAGAAAGCGGCTTCGCCGCTTGACCACAGCCGTTTCCACACCCTTTGAGTCCACCTTTCTCGGTTAGAGAGGAACTTTCGCAGTCGTGAGCTCTCATGCGACCACCGTGTTGATCACCGTTACCGGCAAGGACAAGCCCGGTGTCACGTCCGTGCTCTTCGCCGCCCTGACACGCCACGGCGTGGACATCGTCGACGTGGAGCAGGTGGTGATCCGCGGCCGCCTCGTGCTCGGCGTGCTGGTGTCCACCGAGAACGATCCGGAGAGGCTGCAGGAGGCCGTCGAACAGGCGATGGCGACGGTCGGCATGGTCGTCGACGTCGAGATCGGCGCGGAGGACATCGACGCGGCCAAGCTCGGCTCCACGCACGCCGTCGTCGTGCTCGGGCAGCCGGTGACCGCCCGCAACTTCGGCGACGTGTCCCGGGCCCTGGCCGAGATCAACGTCAACATCGACTCCATCCGCCGCGTCGCCGACTACCCGGTGACCGGGCTCGAACTGCAGGTCACGGCCCCGGACGCGGAGGACGACGGCGAGCTCACCGAGGCGATGGCCGCACTGGCCGCCAGCACCGGCGTCGACCTCGCCGTCGAGCGCACCGGCCTGTCCCGCCGGGCCAAGCGGCTGGTGGTCTTCGACGTCGACTCCACGCTCATCCAGGGCGAGGTCATCGAGATGCTCGCCCGCCGCGCCGACTGCGAGGCCCAGGTCCGCGAGGTCACCGAGCGCGCCATGCGCGGTGAGCTGGACTTCGCCGAGTCGCTGCGCCAGCGGGTCGCGGTCCTGGAAGGGCTGCCCGCCACCGTCCTCGACGAGGTGGCCGCCGAGCTGGAGCTCACGCCCGGTGCGCGGACCACGATCCGCACGCTGCGCAGGCTCGGCTTCCACACCGGGGTCGTCTCCGGCGGGTTCACGCAGATCATCGACCAGCTGGTGGACGAGCTGGGGATGGACTTCAGCGCGGCCAACGAGCTGGAGGTCGTCGACGGCAAGCTCACCGGCCGGGTCATCGGCGAGATCGTCGACCGGCCCGGCAAGGCCAAGGCGCTCCGCCAGTTCGCCGAGTCCTTCGGCGTTCCCGCCGCGCAGTGCGTGGCCGTCGGTGACGGTGCCAACGACATCGACATGCTCACCGCCGCCGGGCTCGGCGTCGCGTTCAACGCCAAGCCGGCGCTGCGCGAGGTCGCCGACACCGCGCTGTCGTACCCGTTCCTGGACACGGTGCTGTTCGTGCTGGGCGTGACGCGCGCCGAGATCGAGTCCGCCGACGCCGAGGACGGCGTCCTGCGACGGGTGCCACTCGACCAGTGATTCCGGAACACCTGCGGCGTGGCGGGAGTTGAGCAGATCGTGTTGCCCCTATCCGTGCTCGACCCGCTCCTCTCCCGCTACGCCCAGTGGCTCGCGCTGCCGGGCGAAGCCACCGCCGACACCTCGGACGAGGATCCCGACGACGTCGTGCTGATGCCGATGGTGCTGCGCATCGAGCGCCGCGAACCCCCGGCCCGCACGGCGCTGCTGGAGGCCGCCGCCGCTGCCGCGCTCGCCGTCTGCCTCGACGAGCGCTGCGCTCCCGAGGGGGAGTGGCACGAGGCGATGCACGGCTGGATCTCCGGTCGCATCCGCAAGGTCACCCGCCGCGCCCGGGGCGCGCACTGGGAGGCGGTGCAGGCGCTGCCCGGCATCACCGTCGAGGTCGACGGGGCCGAGGTCCGCGCGCTGCTGCCGATGCGGGTCGCGGACATGCCCAAGGAGCTCAGCCGCCTGCAGATCTCGGGCAGCGAACTCGAACCCGACGAGCCGGGCCCGATCCGGTCCGGCGTCCCGGTCCTGTGGCTCAACCCCGACGTCCCCATGAGCGCGGGCAAATCCGCAGCTCAGGTCGGTCACGCCACGATGATCCTGGCGGCCCAGCTGCACGGCGAGGGCCTCGACGCGGACCTGGAGCGCTGGGCGGCCGACGGCTACCCCTGCGCGGTCCGCCAGGCGTCCCCCGAGACCTGGGCCGACCTCCACCCCGGCGACGACCCCGAGACGGCCTGGCGCAAGTCCCGGGTCGCCATGGTCAGAGACGCGGGCTTCACCGAAGTAGATCCGGGCACCGTCACGGTCCTGGCCCGGTGGCCGGTGTGACCGGGTGCACCCCCTGCCGAACTTCCTCCTGGGCAGCGGAGCATCGATCTCCCGGGTCGAGAAGACCGCTTCTGAGCGGAGCACGCGTGCAAGGCGAGCCCGTTCGGGGAATGGGATTCGAATTTCGCGCGAAATTCGAGTGGCAAAGTTCGGGTTCCAATTTCGCGCGAAATTCGAATCCCAGCTCGGAGCGGGAGGGGCGGTCAGTCGTCGCCGAGGCCTCGGGCTGCTAGAGCTTCTCCGAGGTCGTCGGCGTGGCGGAGGGTTCGCACCAGGAAGGGGATGGCGAAGGCGGGGAGGGAGCGGTCGGCGCCCCTCGCTCGCTGGGCTTCGCGGACCTGGGTGGCGATCGTGGACAGGGCTGCGATCGCTTGGACCGTCAGACCGACCAGGAGCCCGACTCGTTCCGGGCGCACGCCGAACCGGGCGAACGGGCTCAGCGCTCGTTCCACCGAGGTGACCAGGTCGTCGACCCTGGTGACCAGGGTGAACAGGTTCGCCGCGGCGAGGGTGGCCAGCAGCCGGAGGCTGATCGTCTCGGCGCGGGCGAGGTCGAGCATCCACCACTGGAGGGCGAAGACGATCGCGACCAGCGGGATCAGGAACCGGCCGATCTGCCAGACCCGGCGCAGCGGGATCCGCCCGACCGCGTAGCCGCCGACCGCCGCCAGCACGCACACCACCAGCGACACCGGGGCGCTCAGGACGAACGTGACGATCGCGAAGACCAGCAGCGCCAGCAGCTTCCAGCCCGCGCCGAAGCGGTGGAGCGGGCTGGTCCCCGGCTCGTAGAGGCCCAGCGGGTTCACCCGATCAGCTCCCGGTAGAAGCCGACCGCCGCGTCCGGGACGTCGTCGGCGACGACCCGCCCGCGGTCCAGGACGATGACGCGGTCGAAACCGGCGAGCAGGTCGAGGTCGTGGGTGACCAGCACGACCTGCTGCTCCAGCCCGGACAGCACCTCGGCGAAGTGCCGCTTGTTGCGCAGGTCCAGCAGGGTCGTCGGCTCGTCGCAGACCAGGACGTCGGGTTCCAGCACGAGCATCGAGCACAGCGCGAGCAGCTGCTTCTGCCCGCCGGAGAGCTGGTGCGCGGGATGCTCGGCGTAGCCCTCCAGCCCGTGCCGGGCCAGCATCTCGACCGCGCGCTGCTGCCGCTCCGCCTTGGACAGGCCCTGCTTGCGCAGCGAGAACGCGACGTCCTCACCGGCGGTCGGCATGACGATCTGGCTGTCGGGGTGGGTGAAGACGAACCCGACGCGGCGCCGGACCTCGCGGCCGTTGCGGGTCACGTCGAGACCGTCGACGAGCACCCGGCCCCGGCTCGGGCGCACCAGGCCGTTGACCATCCGGGCGAGCGTGGACTTGCCGGAACCGTTGGCGCCGACGAACGCCACCCGTCGCTCGGGCAGCCGCAGGTCCACGCCGTCCAGCACCGCGCGCCCGTCGTAGCTGTGCCCGACGCCTTCGAACTCGATCAACCGACTCGCTCCCACATCGTCGCCACGCCCAGCCCGCCGCCGGAGGACAGCGCGGCCATGCCGATCCGCGGCCCGTCCTGCCGGACCATCCGGCTGAACAACCGGACCACCAGCACCGCGCCCGACGCGCCCCACGGGTGCCCGAGCGCGATCGCGCCGCCGTCCGGTCCGGCCAGCTCGTCGTCGAGGCCGGCCGCGTCCAGGCACGCGAGGGCCTGACCGGCGAACGCCTCGTTGAACTCGACGACCTCCGGGGTGCGCCGCTCGCACAGCGCGCGCATCGCGGGCACCGCGCCCAGCCCGAGCCGGTTCGGATCCACGCCCGAGGTCCGCCAGCCGATCAGCCGCAGCCCCGGCACCCCCAGTTTCGCGCGCTGCTCCTCGCTGGTGACCAGCACCGCCGCGGCACCGTCGCTGATGCCGCAGGAGTTCGCGGCCGTCGCCGTCCCGTCGGGGGTGAAGGCCGGGCGGAACCGGGCCAGGCGCTCCGGGGTGAAGCCCCGGCGGGGGCGTTCGTCGCCGGTCGCGGAGCCGATCGGCACCAGCTCGGCGTCGAAGCGACCCGCGTCCTGGGCCGCGACGGCGCGCGCGTGGCTGCGGGCGGCGAAGGCGTCCTGGCGCTCCCGGCCGATGCCGGCTTCGGCGGCGACCAGGTCGGCGGCCGGTCCCATGTCGGGATCGCCGATGTCGGCGGGGGCGAACGGGGCGCGCTGGTAGAAGCGCGGCGGCTCCGTCGCGTTCCTCGGGCGCCACGCCCGCCACGGCGCGGTCGACGGGCTCTCCACGCCTCCTGCCAGGAAGAACTCGTCGCCGGAGACCATCGAGGCGGCGGTGGTGATGGCCGACAGCCCGCTGGCGCACTGGCGGTCGATCGTCATGCCCGGGGTCGCCTCGCCGAGTCCGGCGCGCAGCGCGGCCACCCGGGCGGGATTGCCACCGGGCCCGAGGACGTTGCCCAGCAGCACGTCGTCGACGCGCTCGATCCCGGCGTCGTCGAGGACCGCGCGCAGCACCGGGGCCGCGAGCCGGTCGGCCTCGACGTTGCGGAGGAGACCGCCCGCCTCGCCGATGGGGGAGCGGCGGGCCGCGATGATCACCGGTTTCACAGCTGCTCCCCGCTGCTCAGCCGCTCGGCGATCACCGCGCGGGCGGGCTTGCCGGACGCCGTGCGGGGCAGCGCGCGAACGGTCAGCCAGCGGCGCGGGCGCTCGGCGGGGTGCAGCTTCCTCCGGGCGTGGGCGCGCAGGTCGGGCAGCCGCGCGTCGCCCTCGACGATCGCGGTGATCAGCGATCCGAAGCGCGGATGCGGGGTGGCGGCGACGACCACGTCCAGCACGCCCTCGACCTCGCGGAGGACCGACTCCACGGCCTCGACCGCGACCAACCGGGCTCCGGTGTCGATCACCGCGCCCGCGCGACCCAGGATCTCCAGCGAGCCGTCGGGATGCTGAACGGCCTGGTCACCGGTCCAGTCCGTGGAGGCGGGGACGAGCTCGCCGTGTTTCAGGTAGCCGTCGAAGGCGAGGTCGGAGCGGACCAGCAGGCGCCCGCCGAGGACCCCGACGTCGACCACCGGCATGAGCCGCTCGTCGTGGCGGACGGCGATCAGCGACTGCTCGGCCGAACCGTAGTACTCGACCAGCCGGCAGCCCGGAAGCGCCTTCGCCAGGCGCTCCGCCAACGCGGGATCGAGCTTCGCACCACCGCACACCACCACCCGCAGCGCGCAGCGCGACCGCAGCAGCGGATCGTGCTCCAGCACGGCCAGCAGCGCCGACAGCTGGGCCGGGACCAGGTGGACCACGGTCGCCTCGCACGTGGCCTCGGCGGCCGCCGACGCCGACCAGCGGCCCAGCAGGCGCAGGTCAGCGCCGCCGTTGAGGGCGTGCAGGGCGCCGAACAGGAACAGCGACGAGCTCAGCGGGCCGGGGATCAGCACCCGGTCGGCGGGTTCCAGCGGCAGGCCGAGAGCGGGGAAGCTGCGCAGCCACGAACCCCGGGACCGGGCCAGCACCTTCGGCCGGCCCGTGGTCCCCGAGGACGTGGGCAGGTAGAACCACGTCGACTCGTCGCCCACCGGCACCTCGGTGCCCAGGTCCTCGCCCGGGGGCGCGTCGGCGTCGAGGAACACGTCCGGGCGAGCGTCGTCCAGCACCGCGTCGAGGTCCGGCCAGTCCGGATCGACCAGCAGCGACGCGCATCCGGCCAGGTCAGCGCCCAGGAAGTGGAACAGCCGGGCCGTCTCGTCCGATCCGGAGATCGCCACCCGCGAGCCCGGCGGCAGCCGCCGCGCGACCCGGTGCGCGGCCGAGGTCAGCTCCGGTCCGGTCAGGTCACCGACTCGCGAGGTGAGTTCGCGCCCGAGGATCGGCAGCACGTCAGCCCTCGGCCGGCCGCCGCGCCGCACCCGCCAGCGCCTGCGGGACCGCGCGGTGGACGGCCACCGCCACCAGCGACACCGCCACCAGCTTCACCGCATCGCCGGGCAGGAACACCAGCGACTGCACCGCCGCCGACGGCAGATCACCGATCATCAGGCCCCAGTAGGGGATGCCGATCAGGTAGTCGGCGGCCACGCCCGCGAGGTTCGCCAGCAGCAGCACCGGGAGCCCCGGCTTCGCCGCGCGCTGCACGATCAGGCCCACGACCAGCGCGGACAGGATCCAGCCCAGCAGGAAGCCACCGCTCGGGCCCAGGAACGGGGCGATGCCACCGCGCCCGCCGGACAGCAGCGGCAGGCCGATCGCGGTCAGCGCCACGAACAGCAGCACCGACGCGGTGCCGCGCCGGGCGCCGAGGATGCTGCCCGCCAGCAGCGGTCCGGCGTTCTGCAGGACGACCGGCACCGCGGCGCCGGCGAGGTAGAAGCCGGGGAAGATCCCGAGCACGGCGATGAAGGCGGCGAACACCACGGTGCGCGCGAGGTTCGCGGCTGGCGAGGACGGGCGTTCGGACACGGCAGCGCTCCCAGGGGGTCGAGGGGGACCGGATGAAAGTACCCGCAGTCGAGCGCGCGGAGGGAGCGACTGTGGGCAGTTTTACCCGCTCGGTCAGCCCGAGGTGAGGCGCTTGAGCGCGCCCCGGACCACGTCGGGGTCGTGGGTGGTCCAGAACGGCGGGAGCGACGCCCGGAGGAAACCGCCGTAGCGGGCCGTGGCCAGGCGCGGGTCCAGGACCGCGATGACGCCCCGGTCGTTCGGCGACCGCAGCAGCCGGCCGGCGCCCTGGGCCAGCAGCAGCGCCGCGTGCGTCCCGGCGACGGTGAGGAACCCGTTGCCGCCGTGCTCGGAGATCCGCTGCTGGCGAGCCGAGGCCAGCGGGTCGTCGGGCCGGGGGAACGGGATGCGGTCCATGATCACCAGCTGCAGCGAGTCGCCCGGCACGTCCACGCCCTGCCACAGCGACAGGGTCCCGAACAGCGAGGTCTCCGGGTCCTCGGCGAAGCGCTTGACCAGCAGCGCCGTCGTGTCGTCGCCCTGGCACAGCACCGGCGTGGACAGCCGCTTGCGCAGCTCCTCGCTCGCCTGCTCGGCGGCGCGGCGGGACGAGAACAAGCCCAGCGTGCGGCCGCCCGCGGCCTGCACGAGCTCGGTGATCTCGTCGAGGACCTGCGGTGGGAGTCCGTCGCGGCCCGGCGGGGGCAGGTGGCGGGCGATGTAGAGGATGCCGCTGCGCTGGTGCTCGAACGGCGAACCGACGTCCATCCCGGTCCACTTCAGCGTGCCGCCGTCCGAGGGGGCCTCCTTCGCGGTGGCCATCCCGGCCGCGGACTCGACCTGCTGCTGCGGCGGCAGGCCCCACTGGCGGGCCAGCGTGTCGAACGATCCGCCCAGCGACAGCGTCGCCGAGGTCAGCACCGTCGTGCGCTGGCCGAACAGCCGGTCGCGCAGCAGCCCGCCGACGCCGATCGGCGCCACCCGCACGGCCTTGGGCCGGTTCGGCTCGTGGGAGACCCACACGACGTCGTGCTGCTGCGCCTCGTCGAAGGCCTCCAGCAGCCGGACCGCCGTGTCGTGCACGTCCTCGGTGAGCGCGTGCGCGAGCTTGCGGGCGGTGCTGCCCTCGACGTCCTCCTTGCGCTCCGGGCCGAGCGCCGAGATGCACGCCCACGCGGAGTCGCGGACCACGGTCACCGCGTGGCCGAGGGCTTCGGGAAGCTCCTCCAACCGGCCCTGCGCGGAGTCCTCGAGGACCAGTTCCAGTCCTTCGGCGGCCTCGTCGAGGCGGTCGGCGGTCTCCTCGTCGATGGCACGGCCGCAGCGCCGCGCGGCCAGCTTCACCGCGCTCGCGGTGAGTTCGCCGGTGGCGGCGGAGGTGACCCGGTCCACCAGGTCGTGGGCCTCGTCGACCAGCACCACGTCGTGCTCGGGCAGCACCGGGCGGTCGTCGAGGGCGTCGATGGCCAGCAGCGCGTGGTTGGTGACCACGATGTCCGCGCGACCGGCCGTGGCGCGGGCGCGCTCGGCGAAGCAGTCGGTGCCGACCGGGCAGCGGTGCACGCCCAGGCATTCCTTCGCGGTGACCGACAGCTGCCGCCACGCCTGATCGGTCACGCCCGGGACCAGCTCGTCGCGGTCACCGGTCTCGGTCTCGGTCGCCCACTCCTGCACCCGCTGCACCTGGCGTTCCAGCGCGGAGGCGGCGAAGGCGTCGAACAGCGCGTCCTCGTCCGGCTCCGACGGCGCGTTGCCGTGGATGCGGTTCAGGCACAGGTAGTTGCGGCGTCCCTTGAGGATCGCGAACGTCGGCTTGCGGCCCAGGGTTTCGGCCAGCGCGTCCGACAGCCGAGGCAGGTCGCGGTCGACCAGCTGGCGCTGCAGCGCGATCGTCGCGGTCGACACGACCACGGTCGTGCCGTCGGCCACCGCGTGCCGGATCGCCGGGACCAGGTAGGCCAGCGACTTGCCGGTGCCGGTCCCCGCCTGCACGGCGAGGTGCTCACCGGTGGTGATGGTGCGCTCCACGGCCTCGGCCATCTGCGCCTGACCTTCGCGCGGCACGCCGCCGACGGCGGCCACGGCGACCTCCATCAGGGTCGCGAGGTCGGGGATGTCCTCGCGGGCTCTGCCCAGCGGCAGCGAGGGCTCTTCGGAGTCGGCCCGGTTCGCGCGCTCCAGGTCGGCGACGATCTCCGGTGGGAGCTCGTCGGCGTCATCGGACTCGAACGCGACCGGGTCGGACCATCGCGGGACAGAGGTGGGCACCCGGGAAATCTACCGCCGACCCCCGACGCGACGAGTCAGGAGACCACCACGGGTTCTCCCAGGAGGTTCGCTCCTGCTTCGTCGAGCTCGTCGAGGGCCTGCTCGACGGTCGCGCGCGACACGCCGGCGGTGAGCTGGAGGTGAACGGTGGTGTCCAGGCCCGCCTTCAGCGCGTCGAGCGCGGTGGCGCGGACGCAGTGGTCGGTGGCGATGCCGACGACGTCGACCTGGTGCACGTTCCGCTCCCGCAGCCAGGTCAGCAGGCCCAGATCGGTGCGGTCCACGCCCTCGAAACCGGAGTAGCCGTCGCTGTACTGGCCCTTGGAGAACACCGCGGTCACCGGGCTGACGTCCAGTTCCGGGTGGAACGCGGCGCCCGCCGTGCCCGCCACGCAGTGCTTCGGCCAGGAGCGCACGAAGTCCGGGTCGTCGCTGAAGTGGGTTCCCGGGTCGACGTGGTAGTCGCGGGTGGCCACGACGTGCTCGTGCTCGGAGTCGGCCAGGAACTCCGAGATCGCGGCCGCGACCCCGGCGCCGCCGGCGACGGCGAGCGCTCCGCCCTCGCAGAAGTCGTTCTGCACGTCCACGATGATCAACGCCCTGCTCATCGCGCCTCACCTCCTGCGGACCTCGATGCCCGATTCTTTCGCAATGTCAGGCTCCGAGGAAGGTCGTGGGGATGGCGGGTTCGCCGTTGGACAGCTTCAGGCCCTCCCACGGCAAGGTCACCAGGGCGCGGCGCAGGCGTTCGCGGTCCTGCTCCAGCGTCGGCAGGTCGTCGGCGAGCTTGCCGTCGCGGATCAGCGGGATCTGCAGGTGGCGGTCGTGCGGTCCGAGCGTCGGCTCGGCGTTGACGCCGTAGACGAGCTCCTCGACGGCCGTGCCGGTCTCCTTGTAGCGGCGGATCGCGGCCTTGCGGCCACCGCGCGACTCCTTGTGCGAGCTGCGCTTGGCCACCGGCCGGCCGTCGACCTCCACCAGCTTGTAGACCATCTCCGCCGTGGGCGCCCCCGAGCCGGTGACCAGCGACGTTCCGACGCCGTAGCCGTCCACGGGCTCCGCGCGCAGCGAGGCGATGGCGTACTCGTCGAGGTCGCCGGAGACCACGACCCGGGTGTTGGTGGCGCCGAGGCGGTCGAGCTGCTCGCGGGCCTGGCGGGCCAGCACGCCCACGTCACCGGAGTCGATGCGCACCGCGCCCAGGCCGGTCCCGGCGGTCTGCACGGCCAGGTCGATGCCCCGGCTGATGTCGTAGGTGTCGACCAGCAGCGTGGTGCCGGTGCCCAGCGCGGCGACCTGCGACTCGAACGCCGACTGCTCGGAGTCGTGCAGCAGCGTGAAGGCGTGCGCGGCCGTGCCCGCGGTGGGGATGCCGTAGCGGCGCCCGGCCTCCAGGTTGGAGGTGGCGGTGAACCCGGCCAGGTAGGCGATGCGCGCCGCCGAGACCGCGGATTCCTCGTGCGTGCGGCGCGAGCCCATCTCGATGATCCGCCGCCCGTTGGCGGCCGAGACCATGCGCGCGGCAGCGGCGGCGATGGCGCTGTCGTGGTTGAGGATCGACAGCACCACGGTCTCCAGCACGACGGCCTCGGCGAAGGTGCCGCGCACGGTCAGCAGCGGCGAGCCGGGGAAGTACAGCTCGCCCTCCGGGTAGCCGTCGATCTGCCCGCTGAACCGGTAGTCGCGCAGCCACTCCAAGGTGAGGTCGTCGACCACGCCGTGCTCGGCGAGCTGGGCGATCTCGGCTTCGCCGAACCGGAAGTTCTGCACCGCGTCCAGCACACGGCCGATGCCGCCGGTCACGCCGTAGCGGCGCCCGTTGGGCAGCCGCCGGGTGAACACCTCGAACGTGCACTCGCGGTGCGCGGTCCCGTCACGCAGAGCGCTGGCCAACATCGTCAACTCGTAGTGGTCGGTCAGCAGCGCGGTGCTAGAGCTCATGAGCATGAGATTACGTGGTGCATGTGGGGGATCGGCGCGGTGAACCCCGAAGGCTCGTCACGATTTGTTCGTGCGGTGGGCACGGCTGTTATGGGGTCGTGCGACGATGGGGGCATGACCTCGCCCGCTGAAATCGAGCGCGCGCAACTCGAGCAGGACGCCGAAGGCACGACGGACAAGCCGTGGGTGACCGTGGTCTGGAACGACCCGGTCAACCTCATGTCCTATGTGACCTACGTGCTCCAGAAGATCTTCGGGTACTCCCGGGATCACGCTACGAAGTTGATGCTGGACGTGCACCACAAGGGCAAGGCGGTGGTTTCCTCGGGTTCCAAGGAGAAGGTCGAGGGCGATGTGGCGAAGCTGCATTCCGCCGGCTTGTGGGCGACGATGCAGAAGGATTCGTGAGTGGACGGCTGGACCCGCAAGAACGGTCACGTGCAGGCCGAGCTCTCCCAGCAGGAGGCGGCCGTCATCCGCGGCCTGGTCGGGCAGATCAAGGACATGCTCACCGCCCGCGCCGACGAGGCCCCCAAGGATGAGCTCGCCGAGCTGACCGGCATCCGCACCGGACCGTCCACGCCCCCGGAGGACCGGGTGGTCGCGCGGTTGCTGCCCGACTTCTACCGGCGGGACCCGGTCACCGGGGACACCGACGAGGAGGAGACCGACGCCGCCGGCGCGATGCGCTCGCTGCACGAACCGGCGTTGCTGGAGGCCAAGACCGGCGCGGCCCAGCTCGTCCTGGAGACCTGCCCGCCGATGGGCGGCAAGGTCAAGCTCACCAGCGAGCAGGCCGACAACTGGCTGACCGCCCTCAACGACGTCCGCCTGGCGCTGGGCACGGCGCTGGACGTCGAGGACGACATGCCCGACGAGCTGCCCGAGGACGACCTCCGCCGCGAGCACCTCGGCGTCTACCAGTGGCTCACCTGGGTCCAGGACTCCCTCGTGGGAGCCATGCTCGGCTGAGGCCACGAGCTTTCGACGCGGAAGCGCCCGGGGGCGACCGACGTCGCTCCCCGCCGGCGTTCTAGCCGTGGAGGTCGCGGTAGGTCGTCGTGGCGCCGGGGTGGAGGGGGACCTCGCCGGTGCCGATGAGGTTGCGGACGTCCAGGAACTGGGTCCCGACGGTCTCGCGCGGGACCAGGAACGGAGCCCGGCGCACCAGCACCCGCACCACCGCCGCCGCGAGGTCGTCGGGCAGGTTCGGGGTGCAGGCGAGGATGTTCGGGACGCCGATGGTGGCCGTCCCCGAGGTGTTCCGGTACGCGCCCGGGGGCACCTGGAGCTGGTCGCAGACGGGGGTGCAGCGAGCAGCAGCCGCGTTCAGCGGGAGCAGGCGGATCCCGATCCGGTCGTCGAGGGTCTTCAGCAGCGGGGTCGGAAGTCCGCCCGACCACAGGAAAGCCTCGATGCGGCCCTGCTCCAGCGACCGGACCGCCTCCAGCAGCGGGAGCATCTCGGTGCGCAGGTCGGGCCGGTCGGCGAACAGGCGCGCACCCATCAGAGCGGTGCCGGACCGCGGAGCGCCGATGGACACCGAACGCAGCTCGGAGAGGTCGCGGACCGGGGAGTCGGCGGGTACCACGAGCTGCGTGTAGTTCTCGTAGACCCGGCCCACGGCCTGGAGCGGGACGCGCGGCCCGAGCTCTCCGGCGAGGGCGGCGTGCGCGGCGTCGGCCAGCACCATGCCCAGGTCGGCGCGGCCGTCGCGGAGCATCTCCAGGTTGTCCACGCTGCCCTGGCTGGGCAGCACCACCGGGTGCACGTCGGGTTCCGCGGCGGCGATCTCGGCACCGAGCAGCGTGCCGAAAGCCGTGTAGAACCCGCCGGGTTCGCCCGAGGCGATGCGCAGCTCCCGCACCGGCTCGGTGCGTCCGCACGCGGCCAGCAGGCCCAGTCCGAGGAACGCGCGCCGTCGCATCACCGCACCTCCGGCAGGTCGAGGTGCACGGTCAGCCCGTGCGGTCGCGTGCGCGCGATGCGCATCTCGCCGCCGTGCGCGGCGAGCAGCTGCCCGGCGATGGCCAGCCCGAGCCCGCTGCCCCGGCTGCCGCGGTGGTGATCGGCCCGCCAGAAGCGTTGCGCCGCAAGCGAGATCTCGTCGTCGGTCAACCCGGGCCCGGTGTCGGCGACGGTGAGCGTTCGCCCGTCCCAGGTCACCTCGACCGAGGCGCCGGGCGCGTACTTCACCGCGTTGTCCAGCAGGACGTCCAGCACCTGCGCCAGGTCCTCAGTGGACAGCGCCACCCGCGCGGATGCCGCCTCGGGTGCGGTCAGCGAGATCCCGGCGTCCTCGGCGGCGGAGCGCCACGCCTGCACGCGGTCGGCGATCGCCGCCGCCACGTCCCCCGGCTCACCGGACGCCGGTGCCCGGTCGGCGTTGGCCAGCGCCAGCAGCCGGTCCAGCAGCGCTTCCAGCCGGTCGACCTCGCCGACCGTGGAGCGGTAGGTCCGCTCGCCGTCGGGGGTGATGCGCCGCTCCAGCGCGTCGACCCGCAGCCGCAGCGCCGCCATCGGGTTGCGCAGTTGGTGCGAGGCGTCGGCGACCAGGCGTCGCTGCCGCTCGTCGGCCTCGGCCACCGCCTCCGACATGCGGTTGAACGACGCGGCCAGTTCCCGCAGCTCAGGCGGACCCGCGTCGACCGGGACCCGGGAACGCCGGGACCCCGCGCTGATCGCCCGGACCCCGGCGCCCAGGTCGGCCAGCGGCCGCAGCACCCAGCGCGCCAGCACCAGCGCGAGCAGCCCGCACACCACCAGCGCGGTCAGCGCGCCGGACGCGATCAGCGCCCAGTGCGCGGCGATGTCGGCGGTGGCCCGCCGCACGGAGGCCTCCAGCACGACCGCACCGGTCACCCGCGTCCCGTCGCCGACCGGGCGGTAGCGGACCAGCTCCTCCCGCGACCACGGCCGCAGCCACTGCACCGCCCCGGCCGGCTCGTTGCGCAGGGCCTTGTCGATCGATCCGGCCACGTCGACGGCGCGCACCCCGCCGGTCTCCACCACGGGTGCGCGGGCGGCGTCGACGACGACCAGGGGTTCGCCGTAGAGGTCGGTGTAGCGGCGGGCCTCGGCGCGCAGCACGGCGGCGTCACCGGTGCCGAAGGCGTGATCGGCCAGCGCGGCGAAGCGGTCCAGGTCGGCGTTGCGGGCCAGCACCAGCTGCTGGGTGCGCTCGGCGGCGGTGGCGCGCAGCAGCGGCGCGGCGAAGCCGGCCACCGCCAGCACCGAGAACGTCAGCAGCACCAGCAGCAGCCGCTTACGCATCGTCGCCCAGCCGGTAGCCGAAGCCGCGGATGGTCACCAGCAGTTCCGGGCGGTCGAGCTTGGCGCGCAGCTGCGCGATGTGCACGTCCAGCGACCGCGACACCGCCAGGTAGGCGTCGCCCCACACCTCGTCCATCAGCCGCTGCCTGCTCACCGCCGTGCCGGCTTCGGCGGCCAGGATCGCCAGGACGTCGAACTCCTTCGGGGTGAGCTCGACCTCGCGGTCGGCGACCTGCACGCGCCGGGTCCGCAGATCGATCCGCACGTCGGCGACCTCGACCTGATCGGAGCCGGGGGAGGGGCGCCTGCCGCGCCGGACGACGGCCTCGATGCGGGCCAGCAGCTCGGCCATCCGAACGGGTTTGACCAGGTAGTCGTCGGCGCCGGAGCGCAGGCCGCGCACGACCATCCGCTCCTCGCCGCGCGCGGTGAGCACCACGACCGGAACCGGGCCGATGCGCCGGAGCTTGCGCAGCACCTCCAGGCCGTCGGTGTCGGGCAGGCCGAGGTCGAGCAGCACCAGGTCGTGGTCCCGGTGCCGCAGCAGGGCGTCCGAACCGCGGCTGACGCGCGTCGTCCGGTGCCCGTGGGCGTCGAGGACGTCGACGAGCGCGTCAGCCACGCCGTCGTCGTCCTCGACGAGCAGAACCCGCACCGGCCACACCTCCGTGGGCAGAGTATGGCCGGTGCCGGTCATCAGCTCCCCATCCGGGAATCCTTCGACGTCTCCCGCATCCGCAGGTAGACCAGCAGCGAGATCAGCACGCAGCCGGAGACGTAGTAGAAGAACACGCTCTCCATGCCCGCCTGCTTGAGCCAGAGCGCCACGTACTCCGACGTGCCGCCGAAGATCGCCACGGTCAGCGCGTAGGGCAGACCGACGCCGAGGGCGCGGATGTTGGTCGGGAACAGCTCGGCCTTCACGATCGCGTTGATCGAGGTGTAGCCGGTGACGATGACCAGACCGCCCATCATCAGCAGGAACGCCGCGAACGGGTTCTGCGTGCCGCCGAGCACGGTCATCAGCGGGACGGTCAGCAGGGTGCCGCTGACACCGAAGAACATCAGCAGCTTGCGACGTCCGATCCGGTCCGACAGCGCACCCGCCAGCGGCTGGAGGACGCCGAAGGCCAGCAGGGCGAAGAAGTTGATCCACGCGGCCGTGGGCTTGTCGATACCGCCCGTGTTGACCATGTATTTCTGCAGGTAGGTGGTGTAGGTGTAGAACGCCACCGTGCCGCCGAGGGTCAGGCCGACCACCAGCAGGCATTCCCTCGGGTACTGCAGCAGCGCCTTGACCGTGCCCTGCTCGGCACCGGACTCCGACGAAGTCTTGTAGCTCTCGGTCTCGTCCATGCCGCGCCGCAGCCACAGCACGACCAGCGCGCCGACGGCGCCGATGACGAACGGGATCCGCCAGCCCCAGGCATCCATCTGCTCCTCGGCGAGGACCTGCTGCAGGATGATCTGCACGCCCAGCGCGACCAGCTGACCGGACACCAGCGTCACGTACTGGAAGCTGGAGTAGAAACCGCGCTTGCCCTCGGTGGCGACCTCCGACAGGTAGGTCGCGGAGGTCGCGTACTCACCGCCGACCGAGAGGCCCTGCAGCAGGCGAGCCGCCACCAGCAGCAGCGGGGCGGCGAGGCCGATCGAGTCGTAGCCCGGCGTCAGCGCGATGATCAGCGAGCCGAACGCCATCAGCGTCACAGACAGGGTCAGCGCCGCGCGCCTGCCGAAGCGGTCGGCGTAGCGGCCCAGCATCCAGCCGCCCAGCGGGCGCATCAGGAACCCGACGGCGAACACGGCTGCGGTGTTGAGCAGCTGCGCGGTCGAGTCACCCTTCGGGAAGAACGTCGCCGCGAAGTAGACGCTGAACGCCGTGTAGGCGTACCAGTCGTACCACTCGATGAGGTTTCCGATGGAACCTCGCACGACGTTGCCGATCACTCGGCGTTCGGAGCGCACCGCCACGTCGCGGTTTGCAGTCGTCATCTCAGCCTCCAGGTCTTGCGAGCTGAGAAGTGACGATGAACAGGTGGGGACGGCAGGACAACGGTCGGCGGGCTTCCTTTACCTACCGCTAACGTGATCGACAGGAGGTGCGCGATGCCGTTGCAGCCGGGTGAACTGGACGCGCTGGTCGACGTGGAGGGACTGCTGGTGGGCCACGACCAGCGGCTCGACGAGCACTGGGCGACCGGTGCGACCGCCGTGATCGCCCCCGGCGGTGCCACCGCGGCCGTCGACGTGCGCGGGGGAGGGCCGGGCACCCGCGAGACCGACGTGCTCGAACCCAGCCACCTCGTGCAGCGGGTGAACGGCGTGGTGCTCGCGGGCGGCAGCGCCTACGGGCTGGCAGCCGCCGACGGCGCGATGCGCTGGCTCGGCGAGCGCGGCCACGGCGTCCCGGTCGGCGGGCCCGGCCAGGTCGTGCCGGTCGTGCCCGCTGCGGTGATCTTCGACGTGCCGATGAACGACTGGGGCAACCGGCCCGACGCCGACTTCGGCTACCGGGCCTGCGACAACGCCACCCGCACCGAGACCCGGCAGGGCAACGTCGGTGCCGGGACCGGCGCGGTGGTCGGGCCGGTCAAGGGCGGTGTGGGCACCGCCAGCGCCGTGCTGCCCGACGGCACCACCGTCGCCGCGCTGGTCGTGGTCAACGCCGCCGGATCGGCCATCGATCCCGACACCGGACTGCCCTGGAGCGCGACGCCCGGGCTCCGCGCACCCGATTCCCACGAGGTGGAAGCCGCGCGGCCGCGTTACGAGGGGCGACCCGGCCGTAACGGTCCCGTCGACCGGCCGCTCAACACCACCCTCGGCGTCGTGGCCACCGATCTGAAGCTGAGCAAGTCCGAGTGCAGGCGCCTGGCCGTGGCCGGTCACGACGCGCTGGCGCGCGCGGTCCGGCCCGCTCACCTGCTCGTCGACGGCGACACCGTGTTCGGCCTGGCCACGGGCACCGGTCACGCCCTCCCGGAGCCGGGGGAGCCCGGCTGGGCGGCACGATTGGACCAGGTCAGCGCGGTGGCGGCCGAGGTCGTCGAGCGCGCCATCGTGCGCGGGATGCTCGCGGCCGAGCCGGTCGGGGAGGTGACGTGCTACACGCGCCTCTATCCCTCCGCGCGGGAATGAATCATCGTGGAACGTCGTTTGCCGAAACGACGAACCCGCACCGGTTCGCCCGCGTTTTCCAGATGCTGGGAGACCGGTGCCCCACCTACTAGGATGGTTGCTGTGCTGGTGATCCGACGCGACCTCGTGGATGCGATGGTCGCGCATGCCCGACGGGACCACCCGGATGAGGCGTGCGGCGTGATTGCCGGACCGGAAGGGTCCGACCGTCCGGAACGCTTGATCGAAATGATCAACGCCGAGCGTTCGCCCACCTTCTACCGGTTCGACTCCGCCGAGCAGTTGAAGGTGTGGCGGGGCATGGACGCCGCCGATGAAGAGCCGGTGGTCATCTACCACTCGCACACCTCTACCGAGGCCTACCCGTCGCGCACCGACGTCTCCTACGCCTCGGAGCCCAACGCGCACTACGTGCTCGTGTCCACGCGGGACCCGCAGACCCATGAGCTGCGCTCCTACCGCATCCTCGATGGCCAGGTCACCGAGGAGCCGGTGGAGGTCGTGGAGTCGTACATGTTCGCCCACACCGGTAGCGACGAGGTTCCCGACCGCGACTGATCCGCGGCTCGCCCGAAGACCGTTGTTCGCGTTCCCTATGTAGTCCTTTGTGGACAGGAGGATTCCCCATGGCAGTCAACGTTTCCATCCCCACCATCCTGCGGACCCACACCGACGGGCAGAAGTCCGTGGAGGCCAAGGGCGACAACCTCGCCGCGGTGATCGACGACCTCGACGCCAACTACAACGGCCTCAAGGACCGCCTGGTCAAGGAGGGGAACCTGCACCGGTTCGTCAACGTCTACGTCAACGACGAGGACGTCCGCTTCGCCGGTGGGCTGGAGGCCCAGGTCGCCGACGGCGACAACGTCACGATCCTGCCGGCCGTTGCCGGCGGCATGAGCTGACGCGGGAGGACCCCGTGGCTCGATTCGACTCGCTGCTCGACGCGCTGGGTGAGACCCCGCTCGTCGGGCTGCCGCACCTCTCGCCCGCACCCGACGTGCGGTTGTGGGCGAAGCTGGAGGACCGCAACCCGACCGGCTCCATCAAGGACCGGGCGGCGTTGAACATGATCGAGGCCGCCGAGAAGGAAGGCCGGCTCACCACCGGCTGCACCATCCTCGAACCCACCTCGGGCAACACCGGCATCTCGCTGGCCATGGCCGCCAAGCTCAAGGGCTACGGCCTGGTCTGCGTCATGCCGGAGAACACCTCCGAGGAACGGCGCCAGCTGCTGCAGGCGTACGGTGCGCGGATCATCTCCTCGCCCGCGGCCGGCGGGTCGAACCAGGCCGTGGCGATGGCCAAGGAACTGGCCGAGCAGAACCCCGACTGGGTCATGCTCTACCAGTACGGCAACCCCGCCAACGCCGACGCCCACTACCAGGGCACCGGGCCGGAGATCCTGCGGGACCTGCCGAGCATCACGCACTTCGTCGCCGGTCTCGGCACCACCGGGACCCTCGTGGGCGTGGGCCGGTACCTGCACGAGCACAAGCCCGGTGTTCAGGTCGTGGCCGCCGAGCCCCGCTACGGCGAGCTCGTCTACGGGCTGCGGAACCTCGACGAGGGTTTCGTGCCGGAGCTCTACGACCCGGACGTGCTCTCGCGGCGGTTCTCCGTCGGGTCCTACGACGCCCTGCGCCGGACCCGGCAGCTGCTGGAGAACGAAGGCATCTTCGCCGGGATCTCCACCGGCGGGGTCCTGCACGCGGCCCTGACGATCGCCGAGAAGGCGGCCGCAGCCGGGGAGTCCGCGGACATCGCCTTCGTCGTCGCCGACGCCGGCTGGAAGTACCTCTCCACCGGCGCCTACAGCGGCACCATCGACGAAGCGGCCCAACGCCTCGAAGGCCAACTCTGGGCCTGAGCCCCAAGCACGAGAACCCCGCCTCCCCCGAGGAGGCGGGGTTCTTGCTGTTCAGGCTCGGGTGCACACCGCTCGACCCGGAACACCGCAGTAATCAGAACCCGGATTACCGCCGTAATCGGTGACACGAATACGGTCGTAATCCGGACCCTGAATACCGCCGTAATCGGGGACCTGATTACTGCCGTATTCGTGGCACCCCGGAGCCGGAGCGGGGGTTGGAGCGGGGGTGGCGG
>NZ_SMKS01000082.1:0-23176 GCF_004348435.1 Saccharopolyspora terrae
GGGTGGGGCTGTGCGCAGGGAAGTGGGCGGTGGGGTTCTCCGGCCACGTAGGCTCTTGGTGTGCTCTCCGTGGTTCCTACACCGATCACCGTCCGCGTCCCGGCGAAGGTGAACCTCCACCTCTCGGTGGGTGACGCGCGTCCGGACGGCTACCACGAGCTGGTCACCGTCTTCCAGGCTCTGTCGCTGACCGACGACGTCACGGTGGTGGCGGCGGACGAGCCGACCATCGAGGTCAAGGGCGAGGGAGCCGACGAGGTCCCCACCGGACCGGAGAACCTCGCGTGGAAAGCGGTGCGGCTGCTGGCCGAGCACTGCGGGCGCGATCCGGAGAACCCCGGCGTGCGGATCTCGATCAACAAGGGAATCCCGGTCGCCGGCGGCATGGCCGGTGGCAGCGCCGACGCCGCCGCCACGTTGCAGGCGGTCAACCAGCTCTGGCGGCTGGAACTGGGCCGCGACGAGCTCAGCGAGCTCGCCGGCAAGATCGGCAGCGACGTGCCGTTCTCGCTGCAGGGCGGCACCGCCCTGGGCACCGGACGCGGCGAGCGGCTGGTCCCGGTCCTGGCCCGGCACACCTACCACTGGGTCATCGCGCTCGACCGCGAAGGCCTGAGCACCCCCGGCGTCTACGGCGAGCTGGACCGGCTCCGCGCGGACAACGGCAACGGCCGCATCGGTGAGGTGGAACCCCTGCTGGAGGCGCTGGCCTCCGGCGACCCCCGGCAGCTCGCGCTGCTGCTGGGCAACGACCTGCAGTCCGCGGCGGTCTCGCTGCGCCCGGGCCTGCGCCGCACGCTGCGCGCGGGCGTGCAGGCGGGCGCGCTGGCCGGCATCGTCTCGGGCTCCGGCCCGACCTGCGCCTTCCTGTGCACCGACTCCGACGAGGCGGTCCGGGTCGCCGCGGAGCTCTCGGGCGCGGGCGTCTGCCGGACCGTCCGCGTCGCGCACGGCCCGGTGCCGGGGGCCAAGGTCGTCTCCGAGGAGCCGGCCCACCGCCCCACCCCGCCCCAAGTCCACGCGTGATGGAGTAGTCGAAACCTCGATGGTGAACCTGGTCAACCTGGAAACGGTCAGCAAGTCCTACGGCGTGCGCCCGCTGCTGGACGGCGTGTCGCTGGGCGTGTCCGAAGGCGAGCGGATCGGCGTCGTCGGTCTCAACGGCGGCGGCAAGACGACGCTGCTGGAAGTCCTCGCCGGTTTCGCAGAACCCGACGACGGCCGGGTCTCGCAGTCCCGCGACCTGCGGATGGCCGTGGTCACCCAGCGCACCGAGCTGGACGCGGACGCCACCGTGCGCAACGCGGTCCTCGATCCGCACGGCTTCACCGCCGAGCACGAGTGGGCCGCCGACCCGCGGGTGCGATCGGTGCTGGGCGGTCTGGGCATGACGCGGCTCGGCCTGGACACCCCGGTCAAGAACTTCTCGGGCGGCGAACGCCGCCGCGTGGCGCTGGCCGCCGCGCTGGTGCGCGACCTCGACCTGCTGGTGCTCGACGAGCCCACCAACCACCTCGACATCGAAGGTGTGCGCTGGCTGGCCGATCACCTGCTGGAACGCAAGTGCGCGCTGGTGATCGTCACGCACGACCGCTGGTTCCTCGACACCGTCTGCAACCGGACCTGGGAGGTCGTGGACGGCAAGGTCGAGCAGTACGAGGGCGGCTACGCGGACTGGATCTTCGCCCGCGCCGAACGCGCCCGCATCGCGCAGGCCACCGAGGAGCGGCGGCAGAACCTGGCGCGCAAGGAACTCGCCTGGTTGCAGCGCGGAGCGAAGGCCCGCACCTCCAAGCCCCGCTACCGGGTTGAGGCGGCCGAAGCGCTGATCTCCGATGTCCCGGAGCCGCGCGACTCCGTCGAGCTGCTGGCCTTCGCCAAGCGCCGGCTGGGGCGCACCGTGCTGGAGCTGGAGGACGTCGACCTGCGGATCGCCGACCGGGCGCTGCTGGAGAACGTGACGTGGCGGATCGGGCCGGGCGACCGGATCGGTCTGGTGGGCGTCAACGGGTCCGGCAAGACGACGCTGCTCAAGCTGCTGGCGGGGGAGCGCGAACCGGACGCGGGCAAGCGCGTCGAGGGCAAGACGGTGCGCATGGCGCACCTGACGCAGGAGCTGCACGACCTGCCGGGCAACTGGCGGGTGCTGGAGGCGATCGAGAACGTCGCCAAGACCGTCACCCTCGGCAAGTACGAGCTGTCGGCCTCGCAGCTGGGGGAGCGGTTCGGGTTCGGCAAGGGCAGGCAGTGGACGCCGGTCGGCGATCTCTCCGGTGGCGAGCGCCGCCGGTTGCAGCTGGCGCGGTTGCTGATGGCCGAGCCGAACGTGCTGATCCTCGACGAGCCGACGAACGACCTGGACATCGACACCCTCCAGCAGCTGGAGGATCTCCTCGACACCTGGCCGGGCACGATGATCGTGGTCTCGCACGACCGGTACCTGGTCGAGCGGGTCTGCGACAGCGTCCACGCGCTGTTCGGCGACGGGAAGCTCACCCACCTGCCCGGCGGGATCGACGAGTACCTGCAGCGGCGTCATTCGCTGCTGGCGGCGGAGAGCAGCGTCGGCAAGCAGGCCACCGACGCGCCGGAGTCGCGGGGGCTGTCGGGCGCCGAGGAGCACGCGGCCCGCAAGGAGCTCTCCCGATTCGAGCGGCAGCTCGACAAGCTCGCCAAGCGCGAGTCCGACCTGCACGAGAAGCTCGCCGAGGCGGCCACCGAGCCCGACCGCCTGGCCAAGCTCAACGCTGAGCTCCAGTCCTTGCAGCAGGAGAAGGACGACCTCGAAACCCGCTGGATGGAGCTGGCCGACCAACTCGGGTAGCGCGGCCTCTCAGCGGCACCTGGCGGCTCTTCGCAGCCCGGAGCTCCCTGGTGGTGCGATCGGAACGCTCCGCTTTCGACGGAGGTGACGGACTGCTCCGGTGATCCGTTCCCCGATTGCGGGAGCTTTCCGCGTGCACGGTCGGGCGTTGAGGCGTGCCTCCGGGTTTTCCGGATCGTAAGCTGCGTCACATGAGTCGGTTCGTGGAGACCTTGGTGGCGTCGGCTCGGCAGAACTCCGGTGAAGGGGCTCGCGGGCTCATCACCGGAGAACCCGCGGAGCCCCTGTTCAGGAGCTGGGCGCAGGTGCACGACGCGGCGCTGCGGATGGCCGGCGGGCTGGGCGAGCAGCTCCGGCCCGGCACGGCCGTCGCGATCCTGGCCGCCGATCCCGGTCTGATCGGTCCCGCCGCGCAGGCGGTGTGGCTCGGCGGTGGCAGCGTGACGATGCTGCACCAGCCGACGCCGCGCACCGACCTCGGGCACTGGGCCGAGGACACCCTCAAGGTGCTGAAGATGATCGGCGCGCGGCTGGTGCTGCTCGGCCCACCGTTCGAGCAGCTGGCGGGGGTGCTGGAGGACAACGGCATCGCCTACCGCGACCTCGCCGGTCTCGCCGCCACCGACGCGGAGCCGCTGCCCGGACCGGTCGAGGTCGGCGAGGACGAGACGGCGCTGCTGCAGCTGACCAGCGGTTCCACCGCCGATCCGAAGGCCGTCCGGATCACCCACCGCAACCTCAACGCCAACCTGCACGCGATGGTCACCGCCGCCGAGCTCGACCCCGAGCACGACGTCGCGGTGTCCTGGTTGCCGCTGTTCCACGACATGGGGATGGTCGGTTGCCTGACCGTGCCGATGGCGATCGGCATGACGACGGTCAAGATCACCCCGTCGGACTTCCTGGCAGGGCCGCTGGTGTGGCCGCAGCTGATCAGCAAGTACCGCGCCACGGTCACCGCCGCGCCGAACTTCGCCTACGCCGTCGTCGGCCGCCGGATGGCGCGCGCCGACGAGGACTTCGACCTGTCGAGCCTGCGCTTCACGCTCAACGGGGCCGAGCCCATCGATCCCGCGGCGACGCAGGCGTTCACCGACGCCGGGGCGCGCTTCGGCCTCACCCCGGACTGCATGGTGTGCGCCTTCGGCATGGCCGAGGCGACCCTCGCGGTCTCGTTCGCCCCGCTGCGTCGCGGCTTGGAGACCGACGTGGTCGACGCCGAGGGCTTGGAGAAGCGGCACGTCGCCGAGCCGGTCGATTCCGAGGAGCCGCACGCGCGCCGGTTCGCGCTGCTGGGACACCCGCTGCCGGGCCTGGAGGTCGACGTCGTCGACGACGAGGGGGAGGAGCTCGCCGACCGGCAGGTCGGGCGGCTGCGCATCCGCGGCGAGGCCGTCACCCCGGGCTACCTCACGGTGGACGGTCCGCAGGAGGTGCAGGACGCCGCCGGCTGGCTGGACACCGGTGACGAGGGGTACCTGGCCGACGGTCAGGTGGTGATCTGCGGGCGTCGCAAGGACGTGATCATCATGGGCGGCCGCAACATCTACCCGGTCGACATCGAGCGGGCCGCCTGCGAGGTCCCGGGGGTCCGCGCCGGCAACGCGGCGGCGGTCCGGTTGGAGGCGGGCAGCAGGCGCGAGCGCTTCGCGGTGGTGCTGGAGTCCAAGCAGGCGGGGTCGGAGGACGCGGAGAAGGCGCTGCGCAAGGAGGTCGTGTCCCGCATCGTCGACGCCGTCGGCGTCCGCCCCGCGGAGGTCGTCGTGCTCCCGCCGGGGACGCTCCCGAAGACGCCGTCGGGGAAGCTCCGCCGGGCGGCCACGGCGGACCTGGTGCCGCATCGGTGAGCGGTCCGAACTGTCCGGGCAGAACGGGTCCTGATCACGAGTTGTTCGGACCAGAACGGCCCGCTGGCGCGGTGACCCGGCGCCGTCGCGTCAGTGGAACTCGTTCTGGGCTGCTTCCAGGCCCTTGGTGACCAGCGCTTCCACCGCGTCGGCGCAGAGGTCGATGAAGTAGGCGAGCTCTTTGCGCTCGGTGCCGGAGAAGTCCTTGAGCACGTAGTCGGCGGGGTCCATCCGGCCGGGCGGGCGCCCGACGCCGAAGCGGACTCGGAGGTAGTCGCGGGTGCCCAGGGACTTGGAGATGGAGCGCAGCCCGTTGTGGCCGTTCTCGCCGCCGCCCTGCTTGATCCGGATCGTGCCGTAGGGCAGGTCCAGCTCGTCGTGGATGACGATCAGCGACTCGGGCGCTGTCTTGAAGAACTTCACCGCGCCGGCGACCGGGCCGCCGGAGAGGTTCATGAACGAACGCGGCTTGACCAGCACGGACCGGGCGCCGCCCAGCCGCCCTTCGACGGCGTCGGCGCCGGACTTGTGGGACTTGAACTTGCCGCCGACGCGAGCGGCCAGCTCGTCCGCGACGAGGAAGCCGATGTTGTGCCGGTTGCCCTCGTAGCGCGGACCGGGATTGCCCAGCCCGACGATCACAGAAACCGCGTCCGCAGTGGTCACGGAAGTAAGTCTCCCTCTTGTCGAGGCAGAACCCGCGCCGCCCCCGGCTGGGGGACGGCGCGGGAGCGCCCGACGTCGTCAGGCTCAGGCTTCTTCGGAAGCCGCTTCCTCGGCGACCTCTTCGCCCTCGGAAGCGGACTCCTCCTCCATGGAGGCCGAGGCCTCGGAGACGTTGACGACCATGGTCTCCGGGTCGGACACCAGGGTCGTGCCCTTGGGCAGCTTCAGGTCGGAGGCGTGCAGCTGGGTGCCGATCTCGGCGCCCTCGATCGACAGCTCGATCTGCTCCGGGATGTGCAGGGCCTCGGCCTCGACCTCGACCTCGGTGAGCTCCTGGCTGACCAGGGCACCGGAGGCGGCGTCACCGGAGACCACGATCGGGACGTTGACGGTGACCTTCTCGCCGCGCTTGACCAGCAGCAGGTCGACGTGCTCGATGTAGCCCTTGATCGGGTGGGCGGTGATGGTCTTGGTCAGCGCGAGCTCCTTGCCGGAACCCGCGACCTCGAGCGTCAGCACCGCGTTGTGGCCGTTCTCACGGATGGCGCGGGCGAACTCGACGCTGGGCAGCGACAGGTGCTTCGGGTCGGAGCCGTGGCCGTAGAGGACCGCGGGGATCTGGCCGGCACGACGGGTGCGGCGAGCCGCTCCCTTGCCGAACTCGTTGCGCTGCTCGACTGCGATGGTTACCTCGGACACGGTGGTGCACTCCTTGAAGACGTCGGGCGGAACGTGAGTTGTTCGCTGGCCTGCGGCGGTGGGGCGCGCTACTGGGGTGATCGACCGGTGCCGGTGGAAACGGCACCAGGAGAGTGCGCGACATCAGTGCGCCGGAGGAGAATTCGACCGACCGTCACCGTGCCACCGCGCCGATCACGCCGGGCGTACGTCCCGACCTCGCCGAGGCAACCCGAATAGTCTAAACGGTGCTTGCATAGCCGTTTTCGCACGGGTGGACACGACGCCCGAACGGGTCGCCGCGGTGACTCCGCTTACAGGCCCCTTCACCGGGAATCGTTGACGGTTCAAGAATGTTGGTGACGTGTGGCCGGGAAGTCCGCCTACCGGCCGGTGAGACCGCCCGATCGCCCAGGAGTGACCCCATGACCGTGTCCCAGTCCGAGCTCGCCCTCGACGCCGAGGCCCAGAACCTGTTGTTCCGCGAGGCCCGCACCGCCAACTCCTTCAGCGACGAGCCCGTCACCGACGAGCAGGTCCAGGCGATCTACGACCTCGTCAAGTGGGCCCCGACCTCGATGAACCAGCAGCCGCTGCGGATCGTGCTGCTGCGCTCGGCCGAGGCCAAGCAGCGCCTGCTGCCGCACCTGATGGAGGGCAACCGGGCCAAGACCGAGCAGGCTCCGCTGGTCGCGATCCTGGCAGCGGACACCGAGTTCCACGAGAACCTGCCGAAGGTCTTCCCGCACAAGCCCGAGGCCAAGGACATCTTCGCCGACCCGGGTTTCCGGGAGCAGAACGCGAAGCTGAACGCCACGCTGCAGGCCGGCTACTTCTTCCTCGGCGTCCGGGCCGCCGGGCTCGCAGTCGGCCCGATGACCGGGCTGGACGCCGCGGGCATCAACGCCGAGTTCTTCCCGGAGGGCGACCAGCAGACCCTGGTCGTCGCCAACATCGGCAAGCCCGGCGAGAACCCCTGGATGGAGCGCCTGCCCCGCCTCGACTACGACGAGGTCGTCACCACCCTCTGAGGACTGTCCTCGGTCGTTCCGCCCGGCGGTGACCCGATTTCAGTGGAAATCCGTCCCCTGATTTCCACTGAAGCCGGGTTCCCGAGTTCCACTGAAGCCCGGTTCCTGAGTTCCACTGAAATCGGGTGAACAGCTGCAGCGGGTAACTGACCTCGAGGCTCTGAGCCGCGGGTGTGCCGCAGCCGACTGCGGGTGCGGGAGCGAGCGGGTGCGCGGGGGAGTCCAGGTTCGGGAGGACGAGAACGGGCCCCGGTTCAGCTGAACCGGGGCCCGCTTCGTGCCTGGGTGCGCGTCAGGCGCGACCGTCGAAGAGGCTGGTGACCGAGCCGTCCTCGAAGACCTGGTGGATCGCTTCCGCGACGAGCGGGGCGATCGACAGGACCGTCAGGTTCGGGAACCGGCGCTCGTCCGGGATCGGCAGCGTGTTGGTCAGCACGACCTCCTTGGCGCCGCAGTTCGACAGCCGCTCCACGGCGGGGCCGGACAGCACGGCGTGGGTGGAGGCGATGATGACGTCGCTGGCACCGGCCGCGAGCAGCTGCTCGGTGGCCTTGGTGATCGTGCCGCCGGTGTCGATCATGTCGTCGACCAGCACGCACAGCCGGCCCTCGACGTCACCGACGACGCGGTTGGCGACCACCTGGTTGGGCTTGCTGGGGTCGCGCGTCTTGTGGATGAACGCCAGCGGCGTGCCACCCAGGTCGTCGGCCCACTTCTCGGCGACGCGAACACGACCGGAGTCCGGGGAGACCACGGTGATGTTCTGGTCGGTGTAGGTCTCGCTGATGTAGTTCGCGAGCAGCTTCTGCGCCATCAGGTGGTCCACCGGACCGTCGAAGAAGCCCTGGATCTGGTCGGTGTGCAGGTCCACGACCATGATCCGGTCAGCACCGGCGGTCTTGAACAGGTCCGCCATCAGCCGCGCCGAGATCGGCTCGCGGCCCTTGTGCTTCTTGTCCTGACGGGCGTAGCCGTAGAACGGGATGACCACGGTGATGCGCTTGGCGCTGGCGCGCTTGAGCGCGTCCACCATGATCAGCTGCTCCATGATCGCGTCATTGAGCGGCGTGCAGTGCGACTGGATCACAAAGGCGTCGCAGCCACGAACGGACTCGTCGTAGCGCACGAAGATCTCGCCGTTGGCGAACTGGTACGCGGCCTGGGGCGTGACCGTCACGTCGAGCTGCTTGGCCACCTCCTCGGCAAGTTCCGGGTGGCTGCGGCCGGAGAAGAGCTTGAGGCTCTTCTTCGGGGTCGCAGACATGGCACTCACGGTCATCGTCCCTCCCCGTTCGACGTCTCTGCGTCATCGGTCGGTTCATTGCCCAAAGCCCGCTGTGCGGCCTGGTCGGCGGCGGTGCCCGGGCGGCGCTTGGCCACCCAGCCATCGATGTTTCGTTGCCTCCCGCGGGCGACCGCCATCGCGCCCGGGGGGACATCCTGGGTGATCACCGAGCCGGCGGCGGTGTAAGCGCCGTCGCCGATCTCCACCGGTGCGACGAACATGTTGTCCGCGCCGGTCCGGGAGTGTGATCCGATTTTCGTGTGATGCTTGTTCACACCGTCGTAGTTGACGAAGACGGTGGCGGCGCCGATGTTGGACTTCTCGCCGATCGTCGCGTCGCCGACGTAGCTCAGGTGCGGCACCTTGGTGCCCTCGCCGATCTCGGCGTTCTTGGTCTCGACGAAGGTGCCGATCTTGCCCTTCGCGCCCAGCGAGGTGCCGGGCCGCAGGAAGGCGAAGGGGCCGACGTTGGCGTTCGGGCCGATCTCCGCGCCCTCGCCGTGGGTGCGCACCACCGACGCGCCGGGGTGGATCGTGCAGTTCGTCAGCGTGGTGTCCGGGCCGACGGTGGCGCCCTCGCCGACGGTGGTGCCCGCGCGCAGCTGCACGCCCGGCTCCAGCGTCACGTCGCGGGCCAGGGTCACGTCGCAGTCCAGCCACACCGTGGCCGGGTCGATGACGGTGACGCCCTCGCGCATCCAGCGCGTCACCAGCCGGCGGTTGAGCTCGGCCCCGAGCCGGGACAGCTGCACCCGGTCGTTGACGCCTTCGACCAGCCACGTGTCCGAGCAGATCATGGTGCCGACGCTGCGCCCGTCGCCGCGCGCGATGGACAGCACGTCGGTCAGGTAGAGCTCGCCCTGGGCGTTGTCGGTGGACAGCCGCTTGAGCGCGCCGGTGAGGACCTCGGCGTCGAAGGCGTAGACCCCGGAGTTGATCTCGGTGATCGCGGCCTGCTCGGCGGTGGCGTCCTTCTGCTCGACGATGCCGGTGACCTCACCGGAGGTGTCGCGGGTGATCCGGCCGTAGCCGGTCGGGTCGGCGACGACCGAGGTCAGCACGGTGACGGCGTTGCCGGAGGCGGCGTGCTCGTCGAGCATCGCGCGCAGCGTGCCGGCGTCGAGCAGCGGCACGTCGCCGTAGCTGACGAGCACCGTTCCGGCTAGACCGTCGGGGAGCTCGGACAGGCCGCAGGACACGGCGTGGCCGGTGCCCAGCTGCTCTTCTTGGACGGCGGTGGTGATCGGGCGGCCGAGCGAGTCCGACACCGAGCTCAGGTGCTCGGCGACGGCGTCGCGGCCGTGCCCGAGCACGACGACCAGTTGATCGGGATCGATCCCGGCGGCGGCGCGGACGGCGTGTTCGACGAGGGGCCTGCCGGCGATCCGGTGCAGCACCTTCGGTGTCGCCGATCGCATCCTGGTGCCCTCCCCGGCCGCCAGCACGACGGTGCTGACCGGTTCCGGGTGCGCAGCAGCGCGTTGAGAGGAGGGCTGGGCGTTGTCGCCCTGGAGCATCAGCGCTCTCCCTTGATCTCTAGAAGCGGCCTGCCGAGTCTGGATCCGGCGCCGGCCGACGTGCCTGTTGCGTCCAAGCGGGTGAAGGGTAACCGCACGGGTCGTCCTTCACCTTCGGCGCCCCTGCCCTTCCGGCAGCAGCTGCGATGGTACCGCCGTTCGGCTGGACGGTGGCGGACGAAAGGGCCCCCTAGCTGGGCCAATGTGATCTTTCCCCGACCAGTTGACACGTCGCTTCAGCGCGCGTCCGGCGGAATCCAGACAGCTTGATCGATTTCGGACGGCGGCTCGACCGGGTGAGGCTCGGTGCGGTCGTTGACTCCGGAGAGTGCTGTGACGCGGTTCCCGCCGTTGCGCTTCGCCTGGTACATCGCGGCGTCGGCGCGGGCGAGGACCTGCGCGGCGGACTCCTGCGGGCGCATCGCGACGACGCCGATCGACAGCGTCACACCTCGGGACAGCTCCGGCGCCAGGCAGTCGACCGCCTCCACGGTGCGGTGCAGCGCCGCCTCGGCGGCGCTGAGCGTCGCGCCGGGCAGCAGGACCACGAACTCGTCACCGCCGTAGCGGGCCACGAAGTCGTCGGTGCGCAGCGAGTCGCGCAGGTTGCGGGCGACGGTGCGCAGCACGTCGTCGCCTTCGGCGTGCGAGCAGCGGTCGTTGACGCCCTTGAAGCCGTCCAGGTCGACCAGCGCGACCGCCAGCGGCTGCACCTCCGGGGCGCCGAGCAGGGTCTCCAGCCGGTCGTCGAGCGCGCGCCGGTTCGACAGCCCGGTCAGCGGGTCCTCGCGGGCCTGCCGGGTGATCGCGTCGTGCTTGTGGCTCAGCCGCGAGTTCTCCAGGCGAGTGGCCAATGTGGACACCCGGGCCTCGCGCATCGCCCACAGCTCGGTCTCCAGCTCCAGCGCGTAGTCGCGCAGGGCGTCCCGGGGGCGGTCCGGGGCCAGCTCGGTGAGCAGCGCGAACTCCCTGGCCAGGGAGATCCGCAGGGTCGGTTCGGAGGAGTCGTGGCTGAGCGTGGTCAGCGTCTCCGACAACACCCGCACCGCGTCGTCGCGGTGGTCGCCGCGGACCAGGCAGCGGGAGAGCGCGATCGCCATGATGATCTGCTCCCGCGGGTGCATCGAGCGGTCGAGGTGGCGCATCTCCTCCAGCCGCGTGATGTGGTCGGCCGACGGGGAGGCCAGGGCGTGCGCGGCGCCCAGCACCGGCATCTGCTCGGCGGCGGTGCGGTTGGACACGCGCGGGAACAGCGATTCCCGCCACGGGCCCTCGACGGCGACGGCGAGCGCGGAGGCGGTGGAGAACTGGCTGGCCGCCTCGTCCTGCAGGCCGACGCGTTCCAGCCGCAGGCCCCAGCCCAGCTGCATGCGGCAGCGGTTGATCATGTGCACGGCGATCTCGTGCGGCCCGCCGCTCTCGCGGATGCGCTGGTGAGCGCGGGCCATCACCTCGTCGGCCATCTCGTAGACGCCCAGCTGGGTCAGCACCAGGCCGATGTCGATCAGCGAGGTGGCCAGCAGGCGCTCCCAGGAGCGGCGGCCGAGCGTGCGGTCGGGGGCCAGCTCCTCGTCGAGCATCGCCAGGCCGTGCGCGACCTCGGTCAGCGCGTTGTCCTCGGCGCCCACGAGCAGCGCGCGTCGGCCGCGCAGCGCGTGCGCGTCGGCCTGCAGCACTTCGAGGCCGTGGCGCTTGGTGTGGCTGAGCAGCTCGTCCAGCAGCGCGTCGGCGCTGTCCACCAGTTCGGCGGTGGTCAGGCGCAGGGCGGCGCAGTGCCGGAGGAGCTGGGCGACGATGCGCGGTTCGCCCCGGCGCTGGGCTTCGGCGAGGAGGTTGTCGGCTTCGCGGATCGTGCTGGACTGGCCGGCCGGGGCGCTGTGCTGGCCGACTGCGTTGAGTTCGCGGGCGCGACCGACCAACCACGCGTCGGATACCTCGCCCAGCGTGGTGACCGGATCTTCGCGCACGGCGGCAGTGTCGTCGCGCAGCGGCGCACACCCCCTGTTCACCTTGTCTCCCGGGGATCCCGGGCGGTGCGCGTCGCCGCGCACCGCGTCGGGCCCGGGAGGGCTGCTCGCTCCGCCGCCAGGATTCGAACCTGGACCATCGGAACCAAAATCCGAGGTGCTGCCTTTACACCACGGCGGATTGGGCGCATCGGGCCCCCGGAACCGGGCGTTGCGCGCCGGCGCCGCAGCGTGAGCTTACCGGTCGATGACAACGCCCGGTGGCACCCTGCCGAGATCGTCACGTGGCCGGCCGAATCCGACTGCCGGCCGGGGTCGCGCGGGGGTCGGGGACGCGGTGCCGGGCGGCAGGGCGGAGCGAGCGGCTGCCGTCGTTGGGGTCGAGGTGTCGCGGGAAGTCGGGGGCTGAGGCTCGGAAGCCCGCACGGCTGGTTCTGGGCAGGCACACCGGGGAGACGGAACGGGACGGACCCCGGTTGCACGGCGAGATGCGGA
Organism: Saccharopolyspora terrae; assembly: GCF_004348435.1. Taxonomy (NCBI): domain Bacteria; kingdom Bacillati; phylum Actinomycetota; class Actinomycetes; order Pseudonocardiales; family Pseudonocardiaceae; genus Saccharopolyspora; species Saccharopolyspora terrae. The sequence goes on from NZ_SMKS01000082.1 coordinate 12,311, forward strand.
CGATCGGGTGAACACATAAGTGAAGACACGCCCGGAAAATAGCGACACGCCGCTTTTTCTCTCCTGGGGGTGACGATTTCGCATCAAACAACCTACGCTAGCGTAAGTTACGGTCCCGTAGGGTGGAGGTGTTGCGGGACCACGACCACCCGGTGCTGACAACCGTTTACCCACCTCCCCAACGCCATTCGAGGTATTGAGCATGACCGCAGCAACCGAGCGCGTCGCCGCTCCGGGCGTCGGCGCTGAATCCGGGCCGAAGCCCCTGACCACCGGGCCGCAGTCGCCCGGGCGGTCGTCCCTGGTGTACGCCTTCCTCCTGATCCCGATGACCGCGCTGGTCGCTTCCGTCCCGGTCCTGTGGGGCTGGGGAATCGGCCCGGTCGACATCGCCCTGGCGGTGGCGTTCTGGCTGATCAGCGGCCTGGGCGTGACCGTCGGCTTCCACCGGTACTTCACCCACGGCGCCTTCAAGGCCAACCGCGGCGTCAAGATCGCTCTGGCCATCGCGGGAATGATGTCGGTGCAGGGCCCGGTGATCACCTGGGTCGCCGACCACCGGCGGCACCACGCCTACTCCGACCGCGAGGGCGACCCGCACTCGCCGTGGCTCTACGGCACCTCCGCCGTGGCGTTGACCAAGGGTTTCTGGCACTCCCACATGGGCTGGATGTTCAGCCGCGAGATGACCAACGAGGACCGGTTCGCCCCGGACCTGCTCAAGGACCGCGACATCGTCTGGGCCAACAAGCTGTTCCCGGTGTGGACGGCGCTGAGCCTCGTGCTGCCGGCGCTGCTCGGCGGGCTGTTCACCTGGTCGCTGTGGGGCGCGCTCACCGGTTTCTTCTGGGCCGGGCTCGTGCGCGTGTCGTTCCTGCACCACATCACGTGGTCGGTCAACTCGATCTGCCACATGATCGGTGAGCGGCCGTTCAAGAGCCGCGACAAGGCCGCCAACTTCTGGCCGCTGGCGATCCTGTCCTTCGGCGAGTCCTGGCACAACTCGCACCACGCCGACCCGACCTGCGCGCGGCACGGCGTGCTGCGCGGTCAGCTGGACATCTCGGCGCGCACGATCTGGATCTTCGAGAAGCTGGGCTGGGCCTGGAAGGTCCGCTGGCCCAACGAGAAGCGCCTCGCGCGCATCGCGGTCACCGACCACAAGGGCTGACCGCTCACGACCGGAGGTGCCCGTGCGGTGAGAACCGCGCGGGCACCTCGTTGTCTCGGGCCTGCACCTCGAACGCGGGTCCCTCACCTAGGGTGGGTCGAGTGGCAGGACGGAGACGCGGGCGCTCAGCGTCCGAACCGGCGGCGCCGACGCGGGCTCCGGCCCGGACGCGCGCCCGGATGACGGGCAAGGAACGACGCCAACAATTGCTGGACGTGGCACGCGCGCTGTTCGCGGAGAAGGGCTTCGACGGCACCTCCATCGAGGAGATCGCCCACCGCGCCGGGGTGTCCAAGCCGGTGGTCTACGAGCACTTCGGCGGCAAGGAAGGTGTGTACGCGGTCGTCGTCGACCGCGAGATGCGCAACCTGCTGGACCTGATCGTCTCCGCGCTCGACGCCGGGCACCCGAGGGTCCTGCTGGAGCAGGCCGCGCACGCGCTGGTCGACTACATCGACGAGAACACCGACGGCTTCCGGGTCCTGGTCCGCGACTCCCCGGTGGCCAGCAGCAGCGGGACGTTCTCCAGCCTGCTCAACGACATAGCCAGCCAGGTGGAGCACATCCTCGGCCTGCAGTTCAGCGCCCGCGGCTACGACGCCAAGCTCGCGCCCCTCTACAGCCAGGCCCTGGTCGGCATGGTCGCGCTCACCGGCCAGTGGTGGCTGGAGGCGCGCAAGCCGAAGAAGGAAGAGGTCGCCGCGCACCTGGTCAACCTCGCCTGGAACGGGCTCTCCCACCTGGAGCACAAGCCAAAACCGACGATCAGGTGACCTGCGCCCAGGAGCTGGTCGCCTCGCTTGGCGAACCTGAGCGGCGCCGAGTCCCACACCCTCGAACAGGGCTTCGTCGCCTCCTCGGAGCCTCTTAGAGCGTGATGCGCAGCAGTTCGTCGTTGGTGCCGTTCGAGGTGGTGACGTAGAGGCTGCCGTCCGGTGCTTGGCGGGCGGCGCGCAGCCGGCCGTGGGTGTCGTCGAGCTCCGCCGGGATCTCCGGCGGGGACAGGGTGCCGTCGGGGTTGGGCCGGAAGACCAGGAGCTTGCTCCCCTTCAGCGCGGGCACCACCAGGGCTCCGTCCAGCTCGCCCCACTGCGGACCGGTGAGGAACTCCGCCGCGCAGACCGCTTCGGTCGACGATCCGGAGGACCACGCCGCGCCCACCGCGTCGGGGAAGCGCTGCAGGTCGGTCATCGGCACCGACTCGTCGTACTCGTCGGTGGTGCCGCCCCGCGACGGGTCCCAGCCGTAGTTGCCGCCGGGCCGCAGGACGTTGACCTCGTCGTCGACGTCCGGGCCGTGCTCGGCGATGAACACCCGGCCGTCGGGGTGCAGCGCGACGCCCTGCGGGTTGCGGTGGCCGTAGGTGTGTACCAGCCGCTCGTTCGGATCGGGGGAGCCGGCGAAGGGGTTGTCCGGCATCGCCGCACCCGTGTCGAGGTTCATCCGCAGGACCTTCCCGCCGAGCGAGGTGCGGTCCTGCGCGATCGGCGGCTGAGCCGTGTCGCCCGTGCTGACCAGCAGCGACCCGTCCGCGCCGAGCTCCGGTCGGCAACCCGAGTGCCTGCCGGAGGAGTTGATCGGCAGGCCGGTGAGCAGGTCGCCGACGCGGTCCGCGCGCGAGCCGTCCTCGGCCAGCCGCCAGTTGACCAGCCGGATGTCGACCGGGTTCCCGCCCTCCTGGTGCGTCTGGCAGGTGATGAAGGTGCGGTTGTGGGCGAAGTCGGGGTGTACGAGCAGGCCCATCAGCCCGCCCTCGCCCTGGGCGCGGACCGAGGCCAGATCGGCCTGCACGTCGCGGGTCTGGCCACCGCTGACCAGTGCGAACTTCCCGGGGCGCTGGCTGATCAGGGAGCTGCCGTCGGGCAGGAAACCGACGTCCCACGCGTGCTCGAGCCCGGAGGCGACCGTCTCGACCTTCAGCTGCGGTGCCGAGGCGCCGGCGGGGTTCGGGGGAGCCGTCGCGCAACCGGCGGCGACCAGGGACAGGACCAGTGCTGCGGTTCTGATGCCTGACATGAAGATCAGTGTGTCACCGATCACGTCTCCGCCAACGGGTCGTCGTGTTTCCGTCATACCAGCGTCGTAGTCTGGGGTACCCACTCCCAGAGTGGCCGCCGCCTCTGGCCCATCCTTCCCGGGCAGAGGTGTGTCCGCATTCGCTTTTCTCCGCTGCGAGGTTGCTCCATGAGCCAGGCCGGTCCCCTGCGCGGACTGCTCGACAACGTGCTGCGCGATCCCGCCCTGCGGCGCCTGGTGGCCGCTGCGGACAGCCCGCGCCTGGTCGTGGAGGGCCCGGCCGCAGCGCGCCCGCTGACCGCAGCCGCGCTCGCCGCTGGAGCGGACCGCCCGGTCCTGCTGGTCACCGCCACCGGCCGCGAGGCGGAGGAAGCCGCGGCCGCGACCGCCGACCTGCTCGGTCCCGAGGGCGTCGAGGTCTTCCCGTCCTGGGAGACGCTGCCGCACGAGCGCCTCTCGCCGCGCGCCGACACCGTCGGCCGCAGGCTCTCGGTGCTGCGCAGGCTGGCCCACCCCGAGGAGCACCCGTGCGGGCAGGTGCGGGTGCTGGTCACCATGGTCCGCAGCCTCATCCAGCCGATCGCACCTGGTCTCGGCGAACTGCGCCCGGTGCGGTTGTCGGTCGGCGACGAGGTCGACTTCCAGGAGACCGTCGAACACCTGGCGGGACTGGCCTACGACCGCGTCGACATGGTCGAGAAGCGCGGCGAGTTCGCCGTGCGCGGCGGCATCGTCGACGTCTTCCCACCCACCGAGGAGCACCCGCTGCGGGTGGAGTTCTGGGGCGACGAGGTCACCGAGATCCGCCCGTTCTCGGTCGCCGACCAGCGCTCCCTGCCCGAGGCCACCGACACCGACCTGACCGCGCCCGCCTGCCGCGAGCTGCTGATCACCGAGCAGGTCGCCGAGCGCGCGGGCAAGCTCGCCGAGCAGCACCAGGCCGACTCGCACCTCGCGGAGATGCTGGGCAAGATCGCCGGCGGCGCCCCGGTCGAGGGCATGGAAGCCCTCATCCCGGCGCTGTGCGAGGGCGAGATGCAGCTGCTCAGCGACCTCGTCCCGGCGGGCACCCACGTCGTCCCGGCCGATCCGGAGAAGATCCACGCCCGCGCCGCCGACCTGGTGCGCACCGGGCAGGAGTTCCTCGAAGCGTCCTGGATGGTCGCCGCCGACGGCGGCAAGGCCCCCATCGACCTGGGCGCTTCGGCCTACCGGGGTCTCGCCGAGGTCGCCGAGCACACCCGCGCCATCGGCCTGCCCTGGTGGCCGCTGACCCAGCTGACCAGCGAGGAAGGCGAGGACGACGAGGTCGTCCGGCTGACCCTCAAGCAGCCCGACGCCTACCGCGGCGAGATCGAGCGCGCCTACGCCGACCTGCGCGCCCACGTCACCTCGGGCGGCGCGGCGGTGCTGGTCGTGGCCGGTGCGGGCACCGCGCAGCGCGCCGTGCAGCAGCTGCGCGAGGCCGAACTCCCCGCCTCGCTGGCCGAGGACGGGCTCGCCGACGAACCCGCGGCCGGCGTGGTCACGGTCGTGCGCGGCGGGCTCGAAGACGGCTTCGCCGCGCCGGAGATCGCGCTGGTGGTGCTCACCGAAGCCGACCTGACCGGCGGCAGGCACGGGACGTCCACCAAGGACATGCGCCGGATGCCCTCGCGTCGCCGCAACGCCGTGGACCCGCTGGCGCTCAAGACCGGTGACTTCGTGGTGCACGACCAGCACGGCATCGGCAAGTACGTCGAGATGGTGCAGCGCACCGTCGGTGGCGCCACCCGCGAGTACTTGGTGCTGGAGTACTCCTCCAGCAAGCGCGGCCAGCCCGGCGACCGGCTCTTCGTGCCCACCGACCAGCTCGACGAGATCACCCGCTACGTCGGCGGCGAGACGCCGACGCTGAACAAGCTCGGCGGCTCGGACTGGAAGAACACCAAGGCCAAGGCGCGCAAGGCGGTCAAGGAGATCGCCGCCGAGCTCGTGCAGCTCTACGCCGCCCGCCAGTCCTCGCCCGGCCACGCCTTCGGCGGCGACACCCCGTGGCAGCGGGAGCTGGAGGACGCCTTCCCCTACACCGAGACCGGCGACCAGCTCGCCGCGATCGACGAGGTCAAGGCCGACATGCAGCGCTCGGTGCCGATGGACCGGGTGATCTGCGGCGACGTCGGCTACGGCAAGACCGAGATCGCGGTGCGCGCGGCGTTCAAGGCGGTGCAGGACGGCAAGCAGGTCGCCGTGCTGGTGCCCACGACGCTGCTCGCGCAGCAGCACCTCAACACCTTCGCCGACCGGATGCGCTCGTTCCCGGTGACCATCAAGGGCCTGTCGCGGTTCACCGACCCGATGGAGTCCGAGCAGACGATCAAGGGCCTGGCCGACGGCGAGGTCGACATCGTCATCGGCACGCACCGCCTGCTGCAGACCGGGGTCCGCTACAAGGACCTGGGGCTGGTGATCGTCGACGAGGAGCAGCGCTTCGGCGTCGAGCACAAGGAGCACATCAAGGCGCTGCGCACGCACGTCGACGTGCTGACCATGTCGGCCACGCCGATCCCGCGAACGCTGGAGATGAGCATGGCCGGCATCCGCGAGATGTCGACCATCCTGACCCCGCCGGAGGAGCGGCACCCGGTGCTGACCTACGTCGGCGCCTACGACCCGAAGCAGGTGGGCGCGGCGATCCGCCGCGAGCTGCTGCGCGACGGGCAGGTGTTCTTCGTGCACAACCGGGTCAGCGACATCGAGAAGGCGGCCCGCCAGCTGCGCGAGCTCGTCCCGGAGGCGCGGATCGTCACCGCGCACGGGCAGATGAACGAGGAGCGGCTGGAGAAGATCATCCAGGGCTTCTGGGAGCGCGAGCACGACGTGCTGGTGTGCACCACGATCATCGAGACCGGCCTGGACATCTCCAACTCCAACACGCTGATCGTCGACCGCTCCGACATGCTCGGCCTCGCCCAGCTGCACCAGCTGCGCGGACGCGTCGGCCGGGCGCGGGAACGCGGCTACGCGTACTTCCTGTACCCGCCGGAGAAGCCGCTTACCGACACCGCGCACGACCGGCTCGCCACGATCGCGCAGAACTCCGAGCTGGGCGCCGGCATGGCCGTGGCGATGAAGGACCTGGAGATCCGCGGCGCGGGCAACATCCTCGGCGCCGAGCAGTCCGGGCACATCGCCGGTGTCGGCTTCGACCTCTACGTGCGGCTGGTGGGGGAGGCCGTCGACGCCTTCCGCAGGCACGCCGGAGCCGAGCCCGCCGAGGGCGAGGAGGAGCTCACCGACGTGCGGGTGGACCTGCCGATCGACGCGCACATCCCGCACGACTACGTGCCCGGCGAGCGGCTCCGGCTGGAGGCGTACCGGAAGCTGGCCGCAGCGGCCAACCCGGACGACCTGGAGGCGGTGCGCGCCGAGCTCACCGACCGCTACGGGCCGCTGCCGGAGCCGGTGGAACGGCTGCTCAAGGTCGCCCGCTTCCGGCAGGTGTGCCGCGAGCACGGCGTCCGCGAGGTGACGTTGCAGGGCACGTCGCTGCGCTTCGCGCCGCTGGAACTGCCGGACTCCAAGCAGGTCCGGCTCAAGCGCCTGTTCCCGAAGGCCGTCTACAAGCCGGCCCTGCGCACCGTCTCGCTGCCGCGCCCCACCGAAGGCGCCGCAGGAGGGCGCATGGGAGCGCCGCAGCTGAGGGATGAGGCGCTGCTCGAATGGTGCGCAGACTTCCTCGAAACCCTCACCACGAACCCGGTTCCGGCTTGATGGCTTTTCCAGTGGTTGTTCTGCTCAGCGGTGCGGGTGGCGGAACCTGACACGCCTTCTGGCTCCGGGATCCGCGACTTGAGTATGTCGAATACGCGGCGCTGCGGCTGTCCTCACCAGAAGACGTGTCAGAACCCGCGGCGGTGCCGGTTGCTCAGGTGGGGCAAGGAGAAAGCACCTTCGGTGCTTGTCTGACGTGGGTTGGGTGCTCTTCTCAGGGTTCTGGCGTTGTTGGCGAGAGTTCGACTTCGGACAGTGTTGTGGCTTCATCTGAGGGTTACTTCGTGAGAGGGTGCCCGCGTGACGATCTCGCTGCGCCGTGGCCGCTTGTTCGCTTCTCTCGCCGTTGCCGGTGTGCTGTTGTCGGGGTGCGGTTCCGGGCCGAGCCAGGTCGGTGCCGCCGCGATCGTCGGTGATCAGCGGATCCCGGTCACCGAGGTGCAGTCCTGGTTCTCCGAGGTGCTGGCGAAGGAGCCGGAGCTCAAACCGCAGCTGCGGGAGCAGGGCCAGTACGACGAGCTCGGGCGGACGCTGGCCGGTCAGCTGGTGCGCCAGGAGCTCGTCGCGCAGGCCGCTCGGGAGAACGGGCTGACCGCGTCCGAGCAGCAGATCACCGACATGATCAACCAGTGGGGTGGTCCGCAGGCCACCGAGGGCAAGATCTTCACGCCCGAGAACCTGCACGAGATGGCCCGCACCGAGGCGCTGGTGACCGAGCTGGGGCGCCGCTACTTCGACGGCCTGGCGGTCACCTTCGACTTCACCCAGGCCACCACTCGCGCCGAGGCCGAGCGCAAGGCGCACCAGATGGCGCAGGGCGACGCGGCCGTGCGCGACCTGATCGCCGCCGACGCCAAGGCGGGTCTCCCGGCCTCCGCGGGTCAGCAGCTGCGCGCGCTCGACAGCCCGAAGCTCGCGGCCTCCACGCCGCTGTTCAGCGCCGAGCCGGGCACGGTCCTGGCCTTCGAACCGGAACCCAACTCGGGCCAGTGGCTGGTCGCGCTCATCCGCGACCGCAAGGCCGCACCGACGGCCAACCCGGCCGGTGGCGTGGACGACCAGACGTTGCAGGGCGTCGGCACCTTCCTGCTGGGCGCCACCGCCGACCGCGTCGGCGTCACCCTCAGCCCCCGCTACGGCGTGTGGGACCCGATCGGCCTCCAGCCCGTGCCGAACGAGGGCGAGACCACGGGCTTCCGCATCGAGCCGCACCACCACGAGGGCGCCTGAGCCGGTTTTCGGCTGACTCCTCCCGGGTGTGGCGCACGTCGCTGAACCTCGGTCGTCCCCGGTTGGGACAATCGTCGTATGAGCGAGCTGCGGGTGGCCGAAGGTACTGCGATCGTCCTGGTGGACGACAGGCTCGGCGAGGCGCTGCCCCCGGCCGCGTTGCCGCTGGTCCGCAAGGCCGCCGCGGTCTTCGCGGGAGCCGGTCTGTCGGTGGCGGCCAAGGCCGCGCTCGACGTTCCCGAAGCACCGCAGGACCTCGTCGAGCGGGCCGCGACCGCGTCGACCGTGCTGATCACCGGTGAGATCGACGCCGTCGCCGAATCGCTGCGCGCCGCGGGAGCCTCCGTCGTCTCCTCGCCCGCGCCCGCCGGTGTGGAGCTGCTGGACGCGGTGACCGTGATGGACCGGCTGCGCTCGCCGGGCGGCTGCCCGTGGGACGCCGAGCAGGACCACGACTCGTTGCGCCAGTACCTCGTCGAGGAGACCTACGAGCTGCTCGACGCGATCGCGGAGAAGGACCGCTCGGCGCTGCGCGAGGAGCTCGGGGACGTGCTGCTGCAGGTCCTCTTCCACGCCAGGGTCGCCGCCGAGGACTCCGAGGACCCGTTCGACGTCGACGCCGTGGCGGCGGGTTTGGTCAGCAAGCTCGTCAGCAGGCACCCGCACGTCTTCGCCGACGACAACACCGTGCTCGACACCGAGTCCCAGCACGCGCGCTGGGAGGAGCTCAAGCAGCAGGAGAAGCAGCGGGAGTCCATCGTGGACGGTGTCGCGCTCGGCCAGCCCGCGGTCGCGCTGGCCGCCAAGCTCACCCAGCGGGCCGGGCGGGCCGGAATCCCGCTGGCCGCGATGCCTTCCGGCCAGGACACCGGTTCGGCGCTGTTCGCGCTGGCCGCCGAGGCCAAGCTCGACGGGATCGACCCGGAGGACGCGCTGCGCGGGGTCGCCCTGGAGTTCGCGGAGCGCATCCGCGCGGCCGAACGCCGCACCCGCGAGGCGGGCGGCACCGCGCCCACCGCCGACGACTGGCACGAGCTCCTCAGCGGTTCCGATGCCTGACCGCCGAGCGCTGGCGCTGCCGCTGCTGCTGGCCCTCGCCGCCTGCTCCCCGCCACCCGCTCCCACGTCCGAGCCGCCGTCGGCGTCGGCCCCGCCGGATCCCGGCGTCGCCCCGCCGGTGGTCGCGCTGCTCGCCCCGGGGGCGTCGTCGCCGGATCGGCCGCAGGCTCAGCTGATCGACTGGTCCGAGCGGATGTCCGACGAGCTCAACATCCCCCGCGCGGCGCTGCAGGCCTACGGCTACGCGCAGCAGGCGATGAACGCCTCCGTCCCCGGCTGCGGGTTGAGCTGGACGGTGCTGGCGGGCATCGGATCGGTGGAGTCCAGCCACGGCAGGCACGGCGGTGCCCGGCTCGACGGGACCGGCAGGCCCGACCCCCGCATCATCGGCTTACCGCTGGACGGCAGCGCCGGGGTCAAGGAGATCCGGGACACCGACGGCGGGAGCCTCGACGGGGATCCGGTGTGGGACAGGGCTGTCGGGCCGCTGCAGTTCATCCCGTCGACCTGGCGCAAGTACGAGGTCGACGCCGACGGTGACGGCGTCGCCGACCCGCAGGACCTCGACGACGCCGCGCTGACCGCCGGGCGGTACCTGTGCGCGGTCGGGCACGACCTGCGCGACGGCGACCGGTTCTGGGCGGCGCTGCTGGACTACAACCAATCCCGCAGCTACGGCCAGGACGTCATCGACTACGCCGACCACTACGGGAAGACCAGCCGGTCACTGCCGGCCCAGGGTTGATCCCGGAGGGTGGTCGGTGTTCGGAAGTGCTGGAGCCGGGGGCTACCTGCAAGTAGCCTGTGCGGGTGATCAGGACCTCGCCAACGGTGCTCGCGGCCCTCGGACGCCTCGTGCTGGCCGTATCGCTGCTGGCCGCGATGGTCGTCGGCGTCGCCCTGGTCAACGTCCTCGGCGCCCCGCCGAAGGCGCCGGTGGCCGCGCCGCCGCGGCCTGAGGACCCCAAGCCCGCGCCGGTCGAGCCCGGATCGATCGCGCCCCCGGTCCAGGCCCCGCAGGTGGAGGCCCCGCCGCAGCCGCAGCCCGGCGTCGATCCCGTGCGGGAGTGGGCGAACCAGATCTCGGCGGTCGTCGACCTCCCGGCTCGCGCGGTCGTCTCCTACGTCAACGCGGACCTGGCGATGCGCGAGCACCAGCCGAGCTGCCGGATCTCCTGGACCACGCTCGCCGGCATCGGCCGCATCGAGTCCAACCACGGCCGGTTCGGCAACCGGCAGCTGCGCGAGGACGGCCGCCCGTCGGTGCCGATCATCGGCATCAAGCTCGACGGCGGACCCAACGTGCGGCTGATCCCGGACAGCGACGGGGGAGCGCTGGACGGCGACGTCGAGCACGACCGGGCCGTCGGCCCGATGCAGTTCATCCCCACGACGTGGCGCAAGTGGGCCACCGACGGCAGCGGCGACGGCCGCGGCGATCCGCAGAACCTCGACGACGCGGCCGTCTCCGCCGCTCGCTACCTCTGCGCGAACGGCCGCGACATGTCCACCGGCTCCGGCTGGTGGCAGGGCGTCATGTCCTACAACAACTCCGTCGAGTACGCCCAGAAGGTCTTCGGCCTGGCCGAGAACTACGCAGCAGCAGGAAACCCCCGCCGCTAACCCCACCCCCAGAC
>NZ_SMKS01000083.1:0-22956 GCF_004348435.1 Saccharopolyspora terrae
GCGCGCCAACCGATACGCTTCCCACCGAGGTCTCCGGATAGATGTTGATCTTCTTCGTCGCTGATCCATCTACCGGAGACCTCACTATGTTCAACCACCGGGCCCCACGTTCCTAAACAGCTCCTAGGTGTGCGTAGGCACTATTTCTTGCCGCGCGGTCGGTTGTCCAGCAGCATCGCAGCGTGACGATTGCGAATGCTTTGGGTGGCGAGTTCGAGCTGGGCGGCGGCCTGGCGGTCAACCGCGTCGGGTTCGGCGCGATGCAGCTGGCGGGTCCGGGCGTGTTCGGCCCGCCGAAGGACCGGGACGCGGCGGTCGCGGTCCTGCGACGCGCCGTCGAGCTCGGCATCGACCACATCGACACCAGCGACTTCTACGGGCCGTGGGTGGTCAACGAGCTGATCGCCGAAGCCCTGCACCCCTACGCCGCGAACCTGGTGCTGGCGACCAAGATCGGCGCCTACCGCGACGACAAGGCGAACTGGCTCCCGCTGAACCACCCGGCCGCGCTGCGCTCCCAGGTGCACGACAACCTGCGCCGGCTGCGGGTCGACGCCCTCGACCTGGTCTACCTGCGCGACATGGGCCCGCAGGACGGCATCGCCTTCGCCGACCAGGTCGGTGCCCTGCACGAGCTCAAGCAGCAGGGCTTGATCCGCACCATCGGTCTGTCCAATGTGGAGGTGGATCACTTCGAGGAGGCGCGGGCGATCACCCCGATCGCCTCGGTGCAGAACCTCTACAACGCGGTCAACCGGACCTCCGCCGCCCTGCTGCGCGCCACCGCCGAGGCGGACGTGGCCTTCGTGCCGTTCTTCCCGCTGGGCTCCGGTTTCGCCGACAGCCGGGCGCGGCGTGACGACACCCTGAAGTCCATCGCGGGCAAGCACGGCGTCACCCAGGCGCAGGTGGCGCTGGCGTGGCTGCTGAACCGCTCCCGCAACGTCTTGCTGATCCCGGGCACCTCGTCGGTCGAGCACCTGGAGGAGAACGCCGCCGCCGGTGCGCTGACCCTCGACGAGACCGACGTGGCGCAGATCGACGCGCTGGTCGCCGACGGCGAGACGCTGGAGGAGGCGCACTGATCAACCTCGGGTTGATCGATTTTGATCCGACGGCCTTCACGCCCTGGTCATGCTCGCCCGGTATCCTGTCCGGGTGCGCACCACCGGGTGCGCGCGCAGATCGATTTCGCTTCGCCAGGTTGACGCTGACGGACGGGTGAGATGAGCGAGGGAGATCCGGTCGGACCACCGCCGGAGTCCGAGTGGCGGGCCGATGTCGCGCGCCGCTGGACCGCCGAACTCCGCGCCACCTCCTACCTCCCCTTCGCCCCCGAAGAGGTCGAGGCCTCCCTCGCGGAACTGCTGGACATGGTCGTGCTCGCGCTGGGCGACAGCTCCCGGGCCGTCGAGACCGGTCGTGCCGTGGGTGCCCGGCTCGTCGAAATCCGCGCCACCGGCGAGGAAAGCCTCTCGGTGACCCTGAGGGTTCTTCAGGACGCGCTGCTCTCGGACACCACGAAGGTCGACGCGCTGCTGTCGGTGCTCACCGAGATCGCCGCCGGGTACGCCGCGGCCGACCGGGAGAGCACCTTCGCCCAGCAGGAGACGCTGAACAAGGCCCTGCTGACCTCCAAGCTCGAGACCGATCGCGAGCTCAAGGCCAGCGAAGCGCGCTTCAGCGAGGTGTTCACCTCCACCCCGATCGGCGTCGCGATCAGCGACCTCGAAGGCCGGTTCGTGCAGGTCAACCCGGCTTTCGAGCAGGTGCTCGGGTATCAGGCCGACGACCTGGTGCCGATGACCATCGATCGGCTCTTCCACCCCGACGACGCCGAGTACCTCCGCGCCTCCTACCGCGAGCTGATCGACGGCGCGAACTCCAAGCGGATCAGCGACCGCAAGCGCCTGGTGCGCGCCGACGGTCAGGCCGCGTGGTGCTACCTGGGCGTCTCCGTGCTGCGCGGGGCCGACGGGGCGCCGAGCGGTGTGGTCACCATGGTCGAGGACATCACCGAGCTGCACCTGCTGCAGGACCGCTTCCAGCACCAGGCGCTGCACGACGCGCTGACCGGTCTGCCCAACCGCGGTTTCTTCCACACCCGCCTGGAAGCGGCGCTGGTCAACCTGCCCCGCGACGCCAGGCTCTCGCTCTACCAGCTGGCGCTGGACGGCTTCGAGCTGATCAACGACGGGCTCGGCTACCCGGTCGGCGACCAGCTGATCAGGACCGTCGCGCGCAGGCTGGAGAACCTCGTCGAGGACGAGGAGGCGCTCGTCGCCCGCTTCGGAGGCACCGAGTTCGCGCTGCTGGTCTGGGAGCAGGCCGAGACGCCGACGGTCCCGGTGATGACCCAGCTGATCAACGAGATGCTCGCCGAACCCGTCTACGTCGCCGGACGCGGCATCGCGGCCTCCGCCAGCATCGGCGTGGTGCAACGGGTCGTGGAGGACGCCGACGCGGCGAACATGCTGTGGGCGGCGGACGTCGCGCTGCGGCGCGCGGAAGCCGCGGGCAAGCGGCAGTGGGCGCTGTTCGACCCCGACCTGGCCCCGGAGGAGCGCGAGGAGAGCCAGCTCGCGGCGATCATGCCCGGCGGGCTGGAGATGGGCGAGTTCGACGTCGTCTACCGCCCGCAGGTGATGATCTCCGGCGGCGAGCTCTGCACCTTGGAAGCCGAGTTCCGCTGGGACACAGGTGATTTCGGCGTCATCGAGCACGCCGACTGCCTGCGCCTGGCCGAGCGCTCCGGGGTGACGCTGTCGATGCGCGACTGGATGCTGCAGACCGCCTGGCAGCACCTCGAGGAGTGGCACGAGGCCGGCCACCAGGTGCGGTTGTCGGTGTCGCTGAGCCCCGATCAAGGCCGCGACCCCGACCTGGCGGCCGTCGTGCACCGGGTGCTCGACGCATCGGAGCTCGATCCGTGCTGGCTGCGGCTGTGCATGCCGATCGCCGCGATCAGCGAGAACGAGGAGGCGCGGGACAACCTGCGGCACCTGAACTCGCGCGGTGTCAAGGCATCGCTGCACGACTTCACCGGCTCGCCCGGTGAACTCCGGCTGCTGCGCGAGCTGCCGGTGGACTCGGTGCGGCTGTCCCGCGACCTCATCCGCCTGGTGCACGAGGCCGAGCGCCCGGACGTGCCCGAGATCCAGGCCCTCCGCTCCCTGATCCCGCTGATGAACGGCGTGTGGTTGTGCGTCGACGACGTCAAGACGCAGGAGCAGCTCGCCCTCTGGCGCGAGATCGGCTGCTCCGTCGCCGCGGGCCCGCACCTCGGAGAACCCCTCCTGTCCTTCGACGTCCCGGACAGCCTCATCCGCACCTGAGCGGACCGCGAACGACGAAGGCCCCCACCTCGCGCTTCCTGCGGTGGGGGCCTTCGCGTCGAGGATCAGTTCTGGTAGACGGGCTGGGTCTGGGGGTTGAACTCCTCGTAGCGGACCTTCTTGGCGGAGTCGGTCCGCTCGTCCCGCAGGTCGAGGACGTCCAGGCCCTCCTGGATGCCGCTGGAGTAGATGTGGCCGTTGTAGTAGTACGCCGACCACGAACCCGCCAGCTGCAGTTCGTTCGGGTTGAACGCCGACCGGTCGAAGTAGGCGATCTCCTGCGGCTTGGTGGAGTCGGTGAAGTCGAACACCGAGATGCCGCCCTGGTACCACGCCTGGACCATGAAGTCGCCGCCCGCGACCGGGATCAGCGATCCGTTGTGCGCCACGCAGTTCTCGGTGTCGGCCTGGTGGCGCGGGATCTTGTAGTAGCTCTTGAACGCCAGCTTCGAGTCGGCGCCGGAGCCGGTGATGTCGTAGATCCCGTTGGCGCCGCGCGTCGGGCCGGTGGCCTCGTTGCAGGTCGCGGCACCGCCACCGCCGAGCTCGTCGGTGAAGATGACCTTGGTGCCCTCGTTGTTGAACGTGGCGCTGTGCCAGAACGCGAAGTTCGTGTCGTCGCGGACCTGGTTGATCACGCGCGGGTTCTCCCGGTCGGAGATGTCGAACAGCACGCCGTCACCCATGCACGCGCCCGCCGCGAGGTCCTTGGACGGGAACGCGGTGATGTCGTGGCAACCGGTGGTGGCGCTGATGCCGTCCGGGGCACCCGGGTTGCCGCCGTCCGGGAACAGCACCGGGGCGTTGATCAGCTCGGGAGCGGCCGGGTTGGCCAGCGGCACCTTGATGATGGAGATCTTGTCGTGCGGCGGCTGGCAGTTCGGGAACTCCGCTTTCGGACCGTAGGACGAGACGTAGAGGTACACCGCTTCGCCGGCCTTGTCCGGCACGAGCGTGTGGGTGTGCGAACCGCAGTCGGTCGCGATCGCCGAGACGTAGCGCGGCTTGGCCGGGTCGCTGACGTCGAAGACCTTCATGCCCTCCCAGCCGTTGGGATCGGCGGAGTCGGTCTCCTCGCTGGTGCAGGTGTTGTTGCTGCGCGGGTAGTCCGTCGAGACGAACAGCAGGTTGCCCGAGATGGACATGTCGCCCTGCCCGCCGGGGCACTGCACCTGCGTGATGATGCGCGGCTTCTTCGGGTTCGCGATGTCGTAGACGACGAAACCGTCGTAGTTGCCGACGTAGGCGATGTTCTGCTTGAACGCGATGTCGGTGCCGTAGGCGTCCAAGGTGTTGAAGGGCGCCTGCTTGGGCAGGTTCGCCACGTGATCGATGTTCTCGCTCTTGTCGATCTCGGATTTCGGTGCCGGGACCTGCTGAGCGGAGTACTGCTCGGGACCGTCGCTCGGCGGTGTCGCGGCCGTCGCAGGTGCGAGCGACAAGCCCAGCACCAGCGCTCCGATGGCCGCGCCCAGCGCGCGCCTCCGGCCGGTGGACTGAGGGATCAAGACCGATCAACCCCCTGGTTCGACGAAGTCGCCGCCGCCACCCCTGGGCAGCCGTCGACAGCGGTTTCGGACAACCGCATCTGCCCAGTATCGTGTTGCCAGATTCTTGTCGGAATAGGCTTTTTCGGCGGTTTTTTCCCGGTTTTCCCAGAAGGGGCAACGATGTTGCGGATGTCGCTAGGCGGAATTCTGCTGGCAGCGGGCGTGCTGGCGGGGTGCGCGGCGGAGCCGCCCGCGCCGTCCGGCCCGCCGGTCGTGCTGCCCGGCGCCCCGGGAGATCAGCCGCAGGTCGTGGCCAGCGCGGCTCCGGATCGCGGCGGCGCGAGCCAGACCGAGGTCGACTACCTGCGCAACATGATCGCCCACCACCAGCAGGCGGTGGAGATGACCGCGCTGACCGGCGAGCGCGCGCAGAACCCGAAGCTGCGGGCCCTGTCGGACCGCATCAGCGGCGCGCAGGGACCGGAGATCGGGATGATGCAGGGCTGGCTCAACACCCACGGCGCCGAGCACGCCGGGCATCACGGGCACGACCACGCGACGATGCCGGGCATGGCCACGCCGGAGCAGCTGGCCCAGCTGGCGGCGTCGCGCGGCGCCGACTACGACCGGATGTTCCTGCGCTTGATGATCGCCCACCACGAGGGCGCGGTGACGATGGCGACGCAGCTGCTGTCCACCGGCCGCGACGAGCAGGTCCACGAGATGGCCCAGGACGTCCTGGTCACCCAGCAGGACGAGATCGCGACGATGCGAGGCCTGCAGGCCGAGGTCGGCTAGGCGGTCGCCGGGAGCCTCCTAGGCCTTCAGCGCGGCCTGCACGATCGCGAGCGCCTCGGTCTTCGGGATGCCCAGCGCTTGGGTGATCTGCGCGTAGGTCGCCGCGGCCTCGGCGGCCCGGGCGGCAGCCTGGTCACCCGCATCGCTGACGAAAGTGCCTGCTCTGCCGCGTGTTTCGATCAGGCCGGCGTGCTCCAGCTCGCGGTAGGCCTTCGCAGCGGTGTTCGCCGCGATCCCCAGCTCGGCAGCGAGTCCGCGCACGGTGGGCAGCTTCGCGCCGACCACCAGCTCTCCGCTGGTGATCTGCTCGGCGATCTCCGAACGCACCTGCTCGAAGGGCGGCACATCGGACTCGGGATCCACGTTGATCCGCATCTACACCTCCTCGACGACCCGGTCAGTATCCGTCCGCACCCACCCCGCTGAGCGGACGGGGGAGCTCCCTTCGGGTGACGAGTCTGACGGGCCTTCTCAGAAGCGTCGTGATCAGCTGTTCCACGTGCGAGCGGGCCCCTGCCCGGTCCCGAGCGGTCAGGCGGAGAGGGAGTGCGGCACGCCGAGGTCGTCGTAGAGCTCGGCGGCGATCCGGCGGTGCTCTCGGGCTCGATCGGCCTGCCCGTTCCGGTCGAACAGGTCGGCCAGGCGCTCGTGGGAGAGAGCTGCGCCGTAGGCGAACTCGACCTCGTGGTGGATCTCCAGCGCCTGCTCGATCCTCTCGACGGCCTCATCGGTCCGGCCCATCTCGCCGAGCACCATGCCGATGTGGCTCAAGCAGGTGCCCTCGTTGCGCCGGTCGCCCTGCGACCGGCGGATCTCGATCGCCCGCTCCAGGTGCATCAACGCCTCGTCGAACTGATCGATGTGGCACTCGGTCAACGCGAGCGCGCTGAGCGCGGTGGCCTCGCCCCACTCGTCGCCGAGGGCGACGTGCATCGCCTGAGCGGTCTCCAACGCCTCGTCGGCCTCGGTGTGCCGGCCCAACTGGTGGTACACAGCGCCGAGATCCCGCAGCGCCCAGGCCTGCGCCCACTCGGGGCCGAACCGCTGCCACAGCTGCACCGCGCGCTCAAGGTCCGACAGCGACGACTCGTAGTCGCCGCACGTGCGGTGGGCGATGGCCACGCTGGTCAGCAGCCAAGCCTCGGCGAGGTGATCACCGCGGGCCCGTGCCGCGGTGAGCCCGATCCGGTGGGTCTCCAGCCAGTCGGTCACCCTGCGCCGGGTCAGCAGGAACGCGAACAGCTCAACCGGCAGCTGCACCGCGAAAACCCGCTCGTCCCGGGCCGAAGCCAGCCGGATGGCGGCGAGCAGGTTCTGGCGCTCGTCGTCGTACCAGTGCAAAGCCGTTGCCCGGTCGGTGAATTCTGGTACGTCGCCGATGGGTTCCGGGTGGTCGAGCTCGATGCGCGTGAATTCCGGCGCCACCTTCCACGACGCGCTGATCATCGCGTGCAGGTACCAGGAGAGCAAGCGGCGTACCGCCGCATCGCGTTCGTCGGCGGTTGCGTCGGCCTCAGCGCATTCGGCGGCGAAGGTGCTGATCAGGTCGTGGAACCGGAAGCGTCGCGGCTGGTGTTCGTCGAGAAGGTGGGCGCCGACGAGGGTCTCCAGCAAGCGCCTGGTCCTGGTGGAGGTGAGCCCCGCCAGCGCCGCCGCGGCCGGCACCGAGATGTCCGGGCTCTCGGGGAGGCTGAGCAAGCGGAACAACGTGGCGGCCTCGGGTGGCAGAGCTCGGTAGGAGGAGGCGAACACCGCGCGGATCGAGCCGAACTCGTCCTCCGTGGAGAACGCGTCGAGCCGTTCTTCGGCCACCTCGGCCACGAGCTCGGAGATGCGCAGGTGCGGGCTGGACACCAGGCGTTCTCCGGCGATGCGCAGTGCCAGCGGCAGGTAGCCGCATCGTCGGGCGAGCTCGGAGGCGGCTTCGGGTTCGGCGTCGATGCGGTCCGCGCCAACGGTGCTGCGCAGCAGTTCGGCCGCGTGCTCCGGTGGAAGCACGTCCAGCGCCATCTGAATCGCTCCTTCGCGAGTGAGCAGGCTCGGCAGGCGGTTGCGACTGGTGACCAGCACGAGGCAGGTGGGTGAGTCCGGAAGCAGCGGGCGCACCTGCTCCGCGGTGGCCGCGTTGTCGAGCAGGATCAGCATACGGCGGCCGTGCAGCAACGACCGGTACATCGCCGCTTTCGCGTCCGTGTCCGTGGGCACGCGGTCCCCGGGAACGCCGAGTGCGCACAGGATGCTCTCCAGCGAGTCGTCCGGCGGCACTCGGCGCGTGTCGTGGTAGCCGTGCAGGTCCACGTAGAGATCGCCGTCCGGGAATCGCTCCCGGACCCGGTGTGCCCAGTACGTGGCCAGGGAAGTCTTCCCCACCCCGCCGGAACCGACGACCAGCGAGGTCGGGGTGGATCCGTCGGCCGGTTCGTCCAGCAAGGAGTTCAAGCCGGCGAGGATGGTTTCGCGGTTGGTGAAGTGCTTGATCGATGTCGGAAGCTGATGCGGGACAGGGGCGTCGAACCCGTTGTGGTGGAAGTGCACACCGCCGCTGATGCTGGTGGCCTGAACTACGTTCTTCGCGGTACCGGAGAAGCCCTGGGGCTCGTTGCTCACTTCTGCCTCCCAGCAGAGCAGCGAACGCCCGCCGCGCGTGGCGTGCGCGGACAGCGTCGTGGAGCGAGGGTTCGAGGCTCTGTGGAACAGCAACGTTCCAGAAACGCGGAAGATCGTCAATGTTCGAACGTTGGTCGAAACGGGTGCGTTGCGGAGAACCGGGAAGGGTGCGCGATGGGTGAAACCGACTGCGTCAGAGGGTGTTCTCGCTGCTCCGGAAGGCTGAGAGGAGGGTTTGGGCTGCTTGGGCCGGGGGGAGTTTGCCTTCGGCGACCTGGGATTCGATGGTGGGGAGGATCGACTGGACCTCGGGGTCGTGGGTGAGGTCGCTGATGAGCTGGTCTCGGACCATCGACCAGGTCCACTCGATCTGCTGGCTGCTGCGCTTGGCCGCCAGTTCGCCGGATTCCGACAGCGTCTCGCGGTGCTGGCGGATCTGCTCCCAGAGGGTGTCCAGGCCCAGCGACTGCAGGCCGCTGCAGGTCAGGACCGGGGGAGTCCAGGAGGCGCTGACCGGGGTGAGCAGTCGCAGGGCGCTGCGGAGCTCGCGGGCTGCCTTCTTGGCCTCCCTCTCGTGCTCGCCGTCGGCCTTGTTGACGGCGATGATGTCGGCGAGCTCCAGCACGCCCTTCTTGATGCCTTGCAGCTGGTCACCGGTGCGGGCCAGCGACAGCAGCAGGAAGCAGTCGACCATCCCGGCCACCGTCACCTCGGACTGCCCGACGCCGACGGTCTCCACCAGCACCACGTCGTAGCCTGCGGCTTCCATCAGCAGGATCGTCTCGCGCGTGGCGCGGGCGACGCCGCCGAGCGTGCCCGCCGACGGCGAGGGCCGCACGAACGCCGAGGGGTCCGAGGCGAGCCGGCCCATGCGGGTCTTGTCGCCGAGGATGCTGCCGCCGCTGCGCGTCGACGACGGGTCGACGGCCAGCACCGCGACCCGGTGCCCCTGCTCGGTGAGCATCGAGCCGAGCGCCTCGATGAACGTCGACTTGCCCACGCCGGGCACACCGGTGATGCCGATGCGGTGCGCGCCGCCGGTGTGCGGGAGCAGCTCGGTGAGCAGCTCCTGGGTCAGCGCGCGGTGGTCGGCGCGGGTGGACTCCACCAGGGTGATGGCCTGCGCGAGCTTGGTGCGCGAGCCGTCGAGGACGCCCCGGGCGTAGTCGTGAATGTCGATCTTGCGCGGCATCAGTGTTCGAGGCGGGTTCGGAGTTCGTCGAGGAGTCCGGAGGCGGCGTCGGCGATGACGGTGCCGGGCGGGAAGATCGCCGAGGCTCCGGCTTGCCGGAGGGCGTCGAAGTCGGCGGGCGGGATGACGCCGCCGACGACGATCATGATGTCCTCGCGGCCGATGGCGGCCAGTTCCTCGCGCAGCGCGGGCACCAGGGTGAGGTGTCCGGCGGCGAGGCTGGAGACCCCGACGATGTGCACGTCGGCTTCGGCGGCCTGGCGCGCGACCTCGGTGGGGGTCTGGAACAGCGGGCCCACGTCGACGTCGAAGCCGAGGTCGGCGAAGGCGGTGGCGATGACCTTCTGGCCGCGGTCGTGGCCGTCCTGGCCCATCTTCGCGACGAGGATGCGCGGTCGGCGGCCTTCGGCCTCGGCGAAGTCCTCGACCTGCTGGCGGGCCGATTCGAGCTGCTCGGACGGGCCGGATTCCTCCCGGTACACGCCGGAGATCGTACGGATCTGGCCGGAGTGGCGTCCGAAGACCTTCTCCAGCGCGTCGGAGATCTCCCCGACGGTGGCCTTGGCGCGGGCGGCGTCGACGGCCAGCGCGAGGAGGTTGTGGGCGAGGTCGTTGGGCCGGTCGTCCGACAGCGAGGCCTCGGCGGCCGCGGTCAGCTTGCGCAGGGCGTCCTCGCAGGCCGCGGTGTCGCGCTCTTCCCGCAACCGGCGGAGCTTGTCCAGCTGCTGGTTGCGGACGTCGGCGTTGTCGACCTTGAGGACCTCGATCTGCTCATCGCCGTCGTAGCGGTACTTGTTGACGCCGATGAGCGGCTGACGGCCGGAGTCGATGCGCGCCTGGGTGCGGGCGGCGGCTTCCTCGATGCGCAGCTTCGGGATGCCGGCGTCGATGGCCTGGGCCATGCCGCCTGCGTCCTCGACCTCGGTGATGTGGGCCCAGGCGCGTTCGGCGAGGTCCTGGGTGAGCTTCTCGAGGTAGTAGCTGCCGCCCCAGGGGTCGATGACCCGGGTGGTGCCGGATTCCTGCTGCAGCACCAGCTGGGTGTTGCGGGCGATGCGCGCGGAGAAGTCCGTCGGCAGCGCCAGGGCTTCGTCGAGGGCGTTGGTGTGCAGGGACTGGGTGTGGCCCTGGGTGGCGGCCATGGCTTCGACGCAGGTGCGGGCGACGTTGTTGTAGACGTCCTGGGCGGTCAGCGACCAGCCGGAGGTCTGCGAGTGGGTGCGCAGCGACAGCGATTTGGGGTTGGTCGGCTCGAACTGCTTGACGAGCTTCGACCAGAGCAGCCGTGCGGCGCGGAGTTTCGCGACCTCCATCGCGAAGTTCATGCCGATGCCCCAGAAGAACGACAGCCGGGGCGCGAAGGAGTCGATGTCCAACCCGGCCTGCTTGCCCGCGCGGAGGTATTCGACTCCGTCCGCGAGGGTGTAGGCGAGTTCGAGGTCGGCGGTCGCTCCGGCTTCCTGGATGTGGTAGCCGGAGATGGAGATGGAGTTGAACTTCGGCATCTTCTGGCTGGTGTAGGCGAAGATGTCGGAGATGATCCGCATCGAGGGCTGCGGCGGGTAGATGTAGGTGTTGCGGACCATGAACTCCTTGAGGATGTCGTTCTGAATGGTCCCGGCGAGTTGTTCGGGTGCGACGCCCTGCTCTTCGGCGGCGACGATGAACAGCGCCATGATGGGCAGCACCGCGCCGTTCATGGTCATCGACACGCTCATCTTGTCCAGCGGGATGCCGTCGAAGAGCTGCCGCATGTCCAGGATCGAGTCGATCGCCACACCGGCCATGCCGACGTCACCGCCGACGCGGGGGTGGTCGGAGTCGTAGCCGCGGTGGGTGGCCAGGTCGAAGGCGACCGACAGGCCCTTCTGCCCGGCGGCGAGGTTGCGGCGGTAGAAGGCGTTGGAGGCCTCGGCGGTGGAGAAGCCCGCGTACTGGCGCACGGTCCAGGGCTGGTTGACGTACATCGTCGGGTACGGCCCGCGCAGGAACGGCGCCAGACCCGGGTAGGTCGACAGGAAGTCCAGACCGTCCACATCGGACTCTGTGTAGAGCGGCTTGACGTCGATGCCCTCCGGGGCCTCCCACGCCAGCGCGTCGGACTCCTTGCCGGTGGCCGCCAGGACCTCCGAGCGCCAGCGGTCCTCGTCCGCGCCGGACGGGGCGTCCAGCGGGACGTCGGCGAAGTTCGGGATCTGCGTCATCGTCGGACTCCCAACTCGGCGTGCACGGCGTCGAGGACGGTCAGCGCGTCGCAACCGGCGTGGACGTAGCCGTCGACGCCGTCGACGTCGCTCGGTCTCCCGGCCAGCAGGACGGTTTTCGCGCCGGCCTGCCGAAGCGCCTGCGCGGTCTCGGCGGCGCGCTCGGCGTAGATCTTGTCGCTGGAGCACAGGCACACCACCGGGGCGCCCGAGTAGGCGGCCAGCACCGCGTCGGTCGTGTCCGTCGCACCTGCTTCGGTGGATTCCAGACCGCCCGCGGCGAACAGGTTGCGGGCGAACGAGGCCCGCGCGTTGTGCGCCGCCAGCGACCCCAGCGTGGCGAGGAAGACCGCCGGGCGCTCACCGGTGTCGGCCAGCTGCGCGTCGGCGGCGTCGCGCAGCGCCTCGAAGTCCTCCGCGTAGCGGTGCACCGGCAAGCCGCCGCCGGGCTGCTCCGGCGCGGGGCTGCGCTCCAACGGCGCCTCGTGCAGGTTCGGGAACTCGGTCACCCCGGTGATGGCGTCGCTGCGACGCGCGATCGCCTCGCGGCGGTTCTGCCAGGTGTCCTCGATCTCCTCGGCCACCAGCCCGGACCGCAGGGCCTCCGGCATGCCGCCGACGGCCTCGATGCGCTGGAACCACGACCACGCCTTGCGGGCGAGCTCGTCGGTCAGCGATTCGACGTACCAGGAGCCGCCTGCGGGGTCGATGACCTGCGCGAGGTGGGACTCCTCCAGCAGCAGCGCCTGGGTGTTGCGGGCGATGCGGCGGGCGAAGTCATCCGGCAGGCCGATGGCGGCGTCGAAGGGCAGCGTGGTGACCGACTGGGACCCGCCGACCCCGGCGGCGAAGGTCGCGATCGTGCCGCGCAGCATGTTCACCCACGGGTCGCGGCGAGTCAGCATCGCCTGCGAGGTCACCGCGTGCTGGGTCTGCGCCCGGGCGGGCTCGCTGACCCCGGAGGAGCGGGTCACCTGCTCCCACAGGCGGCGGGCGGCGCGCAGCTTGGCGATGGTCAGGAACTGGTCCGCGGTGGCGGCGTAGCGGAACTCCAGCTGACCGGCGGCGGTGTCGACGTCGAGTCCGGCCTCGGTCAGCCACCGCAGGTAGGTCACCCCGGCGGCCAGCGAGCAGCCGAGCTCCTCGGCGTCGGAACCGCCCGCGTCGTGGAACGGCAGCGCATCCACCGTCAGAGACGTGAGCTGCGGGAACTCGGCCGCGCAGCGCCGGGCGAGCTCGACGGCGGCGTCGCGGTCACCGGCCTGGCCGGTGCGCGCCTGCACGGCCAGCGGGTCGGCGCCGAGGTTGCCGCGCAGCTCACCGGACGGCACGCCCTGCTCGACGGCAAGCGCCAGGTAGGCGTTCGCGGCGGCGGCGAAATCCGCGCCCGCGTCCAGCGTCACGCCGATCATGTCCAGGTGCACGCCGTTCAGCGCGTCAGCCAGGTCGTCGACCGCGATCCCGGACGCACCCAGGCGCAGCCACAGGGAGGAGACGCCGTTGTAGAGGTCGGCCAGGACCTCGCGGTTGGTCTCCGCGGCATCGGGGTGCTCGTGGCGCTGGCGCACGTCCCAGCCCTCGGCGACGCCGCCCTGCGGCCGGCTGCCGCGCACGAACGGCGCCAAGCCCGGAAGTCCCGGATCGGCGGGCGCGGAGGTGTAGAGCGGGCGCACCCGGATGCCGTCGTGGGTCGTCGAGTTCAGCACGTCCTCGACCGGACCGGCAGGCGGCTCATCACCGACCAGACCGGATCGTTCCAGCACCTTGTGGACCTGGGCTTGCCACTGCTCGCGGGTCGGCTCCGGGAACTCCGCAGCCAGCGGGAGCTCCGGCCGGCCGCCGCTCGTCGTCGAGTGCGCCACCATACGGAGGATGGTAAGCCGCTAATTCGGATGTGAAACCGATCAAATCTGTGACGCGTGTCTCTGAATGGTAAACGGTGTTCACTTCTGCTGGTGACGGGACCGCAGGCAACTACTCAGTGGTCTTCTTGCTCAGCGGTGCGGGAAGCGGAACCTCAGACGCCTTCTGGCTCCGGGATCCGAGACTGATGTATGTCCAATACACGGCGCTACGGCTGTTCTCCCCAGAAGACGTCTGAGAACCCGCGGCGGTGCGAGTTGCTCAGGTGGGGCACGGAGAAACCGACTTCGTCGCTTGCCTGACGGAGGCCTCATTCGTCCTGCGCAGCTACGGCTGGGTGCCGCAGAGGTGGTAGACCCAGCCGTGCTCCGGGGTGTAGTGGAGTTCGTACTGGGTTTCGATCTTGGGGCCGTCGTGCAGGTGGATGTGCTTGAGCAGGCGGCCTGCGACTGCTTCGTGGTCGCGCAGGTCCTGGACTCTGCCGTCCAGCGGCCCGCCGACGAAGCGCACGTTGCGGGTCGACATGGCGCCTCTCCTCTCGCCCGACATCGAGGCCATCCCCCATGGTCGCTGATCACCGGGGTCTTCCACCAGCAACGACACCGGGCCGGAGGAAGGGTCGTGCCTGGCCACCCCGGGTGACCAGCGCTGGGGGTGGCCAGGGACGATGGGGGGACGATGAAGCTCACCGACCAGCTCCCAGCGCTCACCGCCGGCGATCCCGATCCCGATGCCCAGTTCGAGGCGTTCGTCGAATGGACGATCTCACTGGGCATCGAGCTCTACCCGGCGCAGGAAGAAGCGCTGATGGAGGTCGTGACCGGCGCGAACGTGATCCTGTCGACCCCCACCGGGTCGGGTAAGAGCATGGTGGCCACCGGCGCGCACTTCGCGGCCCTGGCCACCGGCAAGCGCAGCTTCTACACCGCGCCGATCAAGGCGCTGGTCTCGGAGAAGTTCTTCAGCCTCGTCGACGTCTTCGGCGCGGAGAACGTCGGCATGATGACCGGCGACTCCAGCGTCAACGCCGACGCGCCCATCATCTGCTGCACCGCGGAGATCCTGGCCAACATCGCGTTGCGCGACGGCGCGGACGCCGACGTCGACCAGGTCGTGATGGACGAGTTCCACTTCTACGCCGAACCCGATCGCGGCTGGGCCTGGCAGGTGCCGCTGCTGGAGCTGCCGCGCGCCCAGTTCGTGCTCATGTCGGCCACGCTCGGCGACGTCAGCTCCTTCGAGGAGGACCTGACCCGCCGCACCGGCCGCACCACGGCGGTGGTCACCTCCGCCGAGCGGCCCATCCCGCTGAACTTCCGCTACGCCAAGACCCCGCTGCACGAGACCATCGAGGAACTCCTCGCAGGTCAGCAGGCCCCGATCTACGTCGTCTACTTCAACCAGGCCTCCGCGCTGGAGCAGGCGCAGGCGCTGATGAGCGTCAAGGTCGCCTCCCGCGAGCAGCGCGACGCCATCGCCGAGGCGATCGGCGACTTCCGGTTCACCGCGGGCTTCGGCAAGACGCTGTCGCGGCTGGTCAGGCACGGCATCGGCGTGCACCACGCCGGGATGCTGCCCAAGTACCGGCGGCTGGTGGAGCAGCTCGCGCAGGCCGGGCTGCTCAAGGTCATCTGCGGCACCGACACGCTCGGCGTGGGAATCAACGTGCCGATCCGCACCGTGCTCATCACCGGGCTGACCAAGTACGACGGGATCCGCACCCGACACCTCAAGGCGCGCGAGTTCCACCAGATCGCCGGTCGCGCCGGTCGTGCCGGTCGTGCCGGTTACGACACCGCCGGCTTCGTCGTGGTGCAGGCGCCGGAGCACGAGATCGAGAACGAGCGAGCGCTGGCCAAGGCCGGGGACGACCCGAAGAAGAAGCGCAAGCTGGTGCGCAAGAAGGCTCCCGAGGGCTTCGTGTCGTGGAGCGAGAAGACCTTCGAGAAGCTGGTGGAGGCCGAGCCGGAGCCGCTGCGCTCCAGCTTCAACGTCAGCCACTCCATGCTGCTCAACGTCATCAACCGGCCGGGGGACGCCTTCTCGGCGATGCGCCACCTGCTGGAGGACAACCACGAGGACCGGCCGACCCAGCGCAGGCACATCCTGCGGGCCATCGCGATCTACCGGGCGCTGCTGGCCGCCGACGTCGTCGAGCAGCTCGACACCCCCGACGACCAGGGCCGCAGGGTCCGGGTGACGGTGGACCTGCAGTTCGACTTCGCGCTCAACCAGCCGTTGTCGCCGTTCGCGCTGGCCGCCATCGAACTGCTCGGCACCGAGTCGCCGACCTACGCGCTGGACGTGCTCAGCGTCATCGAGTCCACGTTGGACGATCCGCGACAGGTGTTGTCGCAGCAGCAGTTCAAGGCCCGCGGTGAGGCCGTCGCGCAGATGAAGGCCGACGGCATCGAGTACGACGAGCGCATGGAGCTGCTGGAGGAGATCACCCACCCCAAGCCGCTCGAAGAGCTCCTCGAAGCCGCTTACGAGACCTACAGCAAGGGGCACCCGTGGGTCGGTGAGCACGAGCTGTCGCCGAAGTCCGTCGCGCGCGACATGTACGAGCGGGCGATGAACTTCGTCGAGTTCGTCAACCACTACGGGCTCGCCCGCTCCGAAGGGCTCGTGCTGCGCTACCTCGCCGACGTCTACAAGGCGCTGCGGCACACGGTGCCCGACGACGCCAAGACCGAGGAGCTCACCGACATCATCGAGTGGCTCGGCGAGCTGGTCCGCCAGGTCGACTCCAGCCTCCTCGACGAGTGGGAGAAGCTGCGCCACCCCGGCGAGGATCCCGCCGAGGCCGCACCGGTCGAGCCCGAGCGCGTCACCCGCAACCTGCGCGCCTTCCGCGTGCAGGTGCGCAACGCGCTGTTCCGCCGCGTCGAACTCGCCGCGCTGCGCCGCTACGAGGCGCTCGGCGAACTCGACGCGGACGAGGGCTGGGACGCCGACGCGTGGGCGGACGCGCTGGAGGACTACTTCGACGAGCACGACGAGATCGGCATCGGTCCGGACGCGCGCGGCCCGCGGATGATCATGATCACCGAGGAGTCCGAGCGTTGGCTGGTGCGGCAGATCTTCGCCGACCCGGCCGAGGACCACGACTGGGGCATCAGCGCCGAAGTCGACCTCGCGGCCTCCGACGAAGCCGGGAGCGCGGTCGTCCGCATCACCGACGTCGGCGAGCTCTGACGCGCTGCGGGTCTGCCGCAACCGCCCTACGATCTCGGGCGAGATCACGGCAACTCGTGGAGGGGTTTCGTCATGCCGCAGACCGTCGTCGTGGGAGTGGACGGATCTCAGGAATCGGTGCGCGCGCTGCGCTGGGCCGCAGACCACGTGCGGCAGGTGGGCGGAATCGTGCACGCGGTCACGGTCTGGCACCAGCCCGTCCAGTTCGGCTACCGCTTCCCGTCGACCGACGCGGAACTGGAGAAGCAGGGCAAGCAGGCCCTGGATTCGGCCATGGCCCAGGTCAAGCCGGACTTCCCGAGCCTCGACATCCAGGCGAAGCTGATCCGGGGCCAGGTCATCGACGAGTTCGTCAAGCTGTCCCGCCAGGCCGACCTGCTGGTGGTCGGCAACAAGGGGCACGGCGCGTTCACCGGGATGCTCGTCGGCTCGGTCGCGATGAAGATCGTGCACCACGCGGTCTGCCCGGTCACCGTGGTCCGCTGACCCGACTCCGGGTGGTCATCTGATCACGAGACGTGCTCACTTCCGCCCCCGGGAGCCCGGTATCCTCCGTTGCCTGACGGTGCGTCGGGGGGATTGCGGACCGCCACGGCGGTTGCCTGGACCGAACGGAGCGGTGGGCAATGCAGCGAGCCGAAGATCTCACGCTGTTCGAGCTCAACGGGTGGCAGTGGCTCAACGAACCGGCGAACTGGTTGAGCTACGCCGGGCTGACGGTCACCAGCGACACCGACACGGACTTCTGGCAGACCACGCACTACGGCTTCAACCGCGACACCGGGCACGCACTGCTGCAACCCGTCGGCGCCCAGTTCCGGATGCGCACCAGGTTCTTCGGCGACTACCGCGAGCAGCACGACCAGGCCGGGCTGATGCTGCGCATCGACGAGCGGAACTGGATCAAAGCGGGCATCGAGTACGTCGACGGCGAGCAGTACCTGTCGGCGGTGGTCACCCGCGAGCACTCCGACTGGAGCCTGCTGCCGCTGTCGGTGGCCCACGGCGAGGTCGAGTCGGTGACCGTCGAGATCGAGCGCTTCGAGGACGCCGTCCACGTCCGCTGCGCCGCCGAGGACGGTGAACCCGTGAACATCCTCCGCATGGCCTACTTCCCGCCGGACGTCCCGGCCCAGGCCGGCCCCATGTGCGCCTCCCCGGACGGCGCGGGCTTCCCGGTCAGGTTCGCAGACCTCACCTTGGCGGAGTGAGCGGCAGGCTCACACCGGGCGCGGGGCGTACATGATCACGGCGACGCCGATGAGGCAGATCAGCGCCCCGATGACGTCCCAGCGGTCCGGGCGGAAGCCGTCGAGCAGGACGCCCCACAGCAGCGATCCGGCGACGAAGACACCGCCGTAGGCGGCCAGGATGCGGCCGAAGTTCGCGTCCGGTTGCAGCGTGGCGACGAACCCGTAGATCCCGAGAGCGACGACGCCCGCGCCCATCCACAGCAGCCCCTTGTGCTCCCGCACGCCCTGCCACACCAGCCACGCCCCGCCGATCTCGGCGACGGCGGCCAGCACGAACAGCACCACGGACCGGACGATTCCCATGCCGGTCACGCTAGCGAGTCGCGACGGGCCGCGGCGATCAGGTCGCGCGTCTCGGCCTCGTCGAGGACGTGGTGGGAGCCGAAGTCGACCTGGCCGCCGGGGGAGGGGACCTGTCGGCGGGGTGCCGCGTGGATCTCGTCGATGCCGGTGGCTTCGGCGATGCGGCGGGCGTTGTGCGAGCGGATCCCGCCGCAGGCGGTGAGTGTGACGCCCGCTCGCGCCATGCGCCGCAGCACCGGGACGCCGTCCTCGGCGCGTGCCGCGCCGCCCGAGGTGAGAATGCGCCGGATGCCCAGGTCAGCCGCGGTGTGGGCGGCCTCGACCGGGTCCGGGCAGACGTCGACGGCCCGGTGCAGGGCGACCGGGACGCCGCCGGCTTCGGCGATGAGCTCGCCGAGCACGGCGGCGTCGAGCCGTCCGTCCTCCCCGAGCGCCCCGACGACGACACCGGCCGCTCCCGCGGACGCGGCGTGCCGGACGTCGGCGCGCATCGCGGCGACCTCGGTGGGCGAGTACGCGAACCCGCCCTCCCGAGGTCGGATCAGCACGTGCACCGCACTGCGGTGGCACCGGTCGAGCACCGCCGACAGCAGACCGGGCCCGGGCGTGAGCCCGCCCAGCGCCCCGGCCGAGCACAGCTCGATCCGGTCGGCCCCGAGGCGGTCCGCGGCCACCGCACCGTCCGCGCTGTCGGTGCTGATCTCGACCTTCACATCAGTCCGGTGATGTTGCCGTCGGCGTCGAGGTCGATCGACTCGGCCTGCGGGTGCGAGCCGAGGCCCGGCATGGTGCGCATGTCCCCGCAGATCGGGTAGACGAATCCCGCGCCGACCGAGGCGCGGACCTCGCGGACCGGCAGGGTCCAGCCCGTAGGCGCGCCGAGCAGCGTCGGGTCGGAGCTCAGCGAGAGGTGCGTCTTGGCGATGCAGACCGGCAGGTCGCCGTAGCCGTTGGCCTCGTAGCTGTCGATCGACTTGGCCGCGGCCGGTGCGTAGCTGACGCCGTCGGCGCCGTAGACCTTCGTCGCGATGGTCTCGATCTTGGTGCGCAGATCGGCCTCGTCGGGGTAGAGGACCTGGAAACCGGCCGGTTCCTCGCAGGCCGCGACGACGGCTTCGGCGAGCTCGGTGCCGCCCTTGCCGCCCTCGGTGAAGTGGTTGCTGACCGCCACGTGCGCGCCCTCGGCCTCGGCGACCTGCCGGATCGCCTCGTGCTCGCTGGTGAAGTCGCTCGGGAAGGCGTTGATCGCCACCACCGGGGAGACGCCGTGCAACCGGATGTTGTCGATCTGCTTGCGCAGGTTGTCGGCACCGGCGAGCACGTCGTCGGGGTTCTCCTCCAGCATCTCCGGCGGCAACGGCTTGCCCGCCACCACCTTGTAGCGCCCGGAGTGCGCCTTGAGCGCGCGGACCGTCGCCACCAGCACGGCGGCGTCCGGTTGCAGCCCGGAGGTGCGGCACTTGATGTTGAAGAACCGCTCGGCGCCCATGTCCGCGCCGAAACCCGCCTCGGTGATGAGGTAGTCCGTGCAGCGGCTGCCCACCAGGTCGGCGACGATCGAGGAGTTGCCGTGCGCGATGTTGCCGAACGGCCCGGCGTGCACCAGCACCGGCGTGTTCTCGGTGGTCTGCATGAGGTTCGGCTTGAGCGCGTCGCGCATGATCACGGCCATCGCGCCCGCGGCCTTGAGCTGCTCGGCGGTGACCGGCTCGCCGTCGGGCTTGTAGCCGACGACGATGCGGCCGAGGCGCTGCCGCAGGTCCGCCAGCGACGTCGACAGCGCCAGCACCGCCATCACCTCGCTGGCCGCGGTGATGTCGAAACCGGTCTGGCGCGGTCCGCCGTCCTGCCTGCCGCCGAGGCCGGAGATGATGTTGCGCAGGTCGCGGTCGTTGACGTCGAGCACCCGGCGCCAGGTGATCCGGTGCGGGTCGATGCCCAGCGCGTTGCCCTTGTGCAGGTGGTTGTCGACCATCGCCGACAGCAGGTTGTGGGCCGCGGTGACCGCGTGCATGTCGCCCGTGAGGTGCAGGTTCAGCGCCTCCATCGGGACGACCTGGCTGTACCCGCCGCCTGCCGCGCCGCCCTTGATACCGAAGGTCGGGCCCATCGAGGGCTGCCGGACTGCGACCGTGGAGCGCTTGCCGATGTGGTTGAGCGCCTGCCCGAGCCCGACCGTCGTGGTCGTCTTGCCCTCGCCCAGCGGTGTGGGGGTGATGGCCGAGACCACGACGTAGCGGGCGCGTGGCCGGTCGGAGAGCTCGTCGATGGCGTCGAGCGAGATCTTCGCGACGTTGCGCCCGTAGGGCTCCAACAGGTGTTCCCCGATGCCGAGCTGTGCTGCGATGTCGTCCATCGGGCGCAGCTCTGTCGCACGGGAGATGTCCAAATCGGACGGGATGGTCATGCCAGGACCTCCTGCGAGGTGTCGGTTACGCCGGTCGGTCCGCGTAGCCGGACAGCCGGGCCGCCAGATCGTCGCGCCACTGCACCGTCTTGGTGACCTCGTTGAAGGTGAACAGGTGCCAGCCCGCGATCGGCGAATCCGGGTCGCCCAGCTGCGGGGACAGCTCGTCGAGCAGCTCCTCCGGCGTGTAGCGTGCCAACATCTTCGAGACCGCGCCGTACTGCTTTCGCAGGAACCGCGTCGACTCACCCAACCCGATCTTCAGCGCGATGCGCAACAGCCGATGGGCGTCCACCACCCCGGGGACACCCACGTACACGGGTGCCTCCACCCCGCGCTTCCGCAGGTCAAAGGCCCAATCGATGATCGTCCCGGGATCGAACGTGATTTGCGAGACCACGTAGTCGGCGTAGTGAGATTTGTCCGACATGGCCCGAACGGCGGAGTCGTCTGGTATGAACGCGTGCCGTTCGGGGTAACCGGCGATGCCGATGCGCGCCGGCAGCCGCCCCATCCGCTCCATCGCGCGCAGCAGCGCGAGGGAATCGGTGAACTCGCCCAGCGGTTTCGCGGCGTCCCCGGCGATCACGAACACCTCGCTCACCCCGGCGGCGTCCAGCCGGTCCAGCACGCCCGTCAGGTGCGCGTGATCGCGGATCGAGCGCGCGGCCAGGTGCGGCACCGCGCGCAGGCCCATCGCGGCCAGCCGCTCGGTGCAGTCGATGGTCGGTCCGATGCCTCTGGCCGGCGAGGCCGTCACGGTCACCGTGCTGCCGGGATCGAGCGCCTCCACCCGGGCGTTGCCCACCGGCAGCACCTCGTAGCGCATGCGGTCGAGGGACCGCCGCAGTTCAGATGTCATCTCGCCCCCTTCACGCGCTCCGCGCCAGGCGCTTGGGGATGTCCTTGGTCGGGTCCAGGAACGGCTTCTCGGACACGACCGCCTGCTGCGGGCCGTGCTGGGTGTGCACGACGAGCTCGGTGCCCGGCTCCTGGTAGGCGATCGGGACCATCGCGTAGCCGATGTTGCCCTCGATGCGCGGGGAGTGGGCGGCGGAGGTGACCTCGCCGATCCGCAGCCCGTGCGGGTCGTGCACCTCGAAGACGTCGATCATCGCGCCGTCGTTGAACGAGCCCACGCTCGGACCGTCGATGCGCACGCCGACGAGCTTGCGGCTCACGCCGTCCTGCTTGATGCGGCGCAACGCGTCCTTGCCGATGAAGTCAGCCTCCTGGTCGAGGTCGACCATCCAGGTCTTCTCGAAGCCGTAGCCGACCTCGAAGGGGTTGGTGTCGGCGGTGATGTCGCAGCCCCACGACAGGATCCCGGCCTCGATCCGCCGGATGTGGCAGGGGCCGATCACGGTGAGGTCGTGCGGCTCGCCGGCCTCCCAGATCGCATCCCACAGCCGCACGCCGTCGCGGGAGGCGTCGTGCAGGTAGATCTCGTAGCCCAGCTCCGCGGTGTAGCCGGTGCGCGAGACCACCACTCGCATCCCAGCAAGCTCTCGTTCCACCGCGTAGTAATAGGGAATATCCAAAATGGACTTGCCGAACAGCTCCGCCATCACCGCGCCGGACTTCGGGCCCTGGACCTGCACCGGGCCGACGTCGGGTTCGCGGATGTCGACGTCCATGCCCAGCCCGTGGGCCAGGGCCTTGGCCCACATCAGCACGTCGCTGTCGGCCAGCGAGAGCCAGAAGTGGTTCTCGCCCAGGCGCAGCAGCACCGGGTCGTTGAGGATGCCGCCGTCGGTGCCGGTGACGAACACGTACTTGCACTGCCCGACCTTGCACTTGGTGAGGTCGCGGGGCACGAGCATGTTGGTGAACTCGAACGCGTCCGGTCCGGTGATCTCGACCTGTCGCTCCACGCCGACGTCCCACAGCGTCACGCCTTCCAGCAGCGCCCAGTACTCGGCGACCGGATCTCCGTAGTGCCTCGGGTGGTAGGTGTGGTTGTAGACGCTGTACATCGCCACCCCGTGACGCCGCGAGGCGTAGAAGAACGGCGATTTCCGGATCCGCGGGTACAGCAGTACCCCGGGGTTCGAGTTGATGCTCATGATGCTCGCTCCAAGTCTCGGTCACGCGATTTCAGTGGAACTCCGGTTCCCGATTTCAGTGGAACTCGGGACTCGGGTTTCAGCGGAAGTTGGGGTTCCGGGTTTCAGTGGAAGTTGGGTCTCGGGTTTCAGTGGAAATCCGGGTTCTGATTTCCACTGAAATCGGGTGGGTGGTCGCCGGAGGGATGGGTTTTCGTTGGGGGACGGTTGGTTCGGGACGGGTCGGGTGTGGGGGTCAGC